>NZ_JAJNQM010000037.1:0-31635 GCF_022227785.1 Ectothiorhodospira lacustris
GCCGCCCGGCTCATGGCGCTGCTGCCCAAGCCCCGGCGTCGGGTGGTCAAGGGGCTCCTGAATTATCCAGCCGACAGCGCGGGACGCCTGATGACGCCCGGCTTCGTGGCCGTGCGCCCGGACTGGACCCTGGAGGCGGCGCTGGCCTACCTGCGCGATCATTTCTCGCAGGGCGAGACCGTGAACGTGGTCTTCGTTACCGAGACCGATGGGCACCTGCTGGGGGCGATCAAGCTCAAGGATCTGCTGTTTGGTTCCCCTCGCCGCCGGGTGGACAATCTGCTCAAGGAAGCGGTGGTCCGGATTCAGGCACGGGCCGACCAGGAAGAGGCCGCACGGCTGATTCGTCACTATGATCTGGAAGTGCTGCCGGTGGTGGATGAACGGGAGGTCCTGGTGGGGATCATCACCGTGGATGATGCCCTGGACGTGGTGGAGGAAGAGACCACGGAAGACTTCCTGCGCATGGGCAGCGTGGGTACCATCGCGCCCGGCCTCAAGGACGCCGCCATGAGTCTGCTCTATCGCAAGCGGGTCGGGTGGTTGGTGATACTGGTCTTCGTGAACCTGTTCAGCGGGGCGGCCATCGCGGTATTCGAGACCACCATCGAGGCGGTGGTGGCGCTGGTCTTCTTTCTGCCTCTGGTGATCGCCACCGGCGGCAACGCGGGGTCCCAGTCTTCGACCCTGATGGTCCGCGCCCTGGCTACGGGGGATGTTCAGCCGCGAGACTGGCTCGGGCTGTGGGGCAAGGAACTGCTCGTATCCATCGCCCTGGGTGTCACCCTGGGGCTGGCGGTCTGGGGCGCGGGGATCTGGCTGGGCGGGCCTGATGTGGGACTGGCGGTCGCCATCGCCATGGTGCTGGTGGTCATTTTCGGCAGCATGATCGGGATGTTGCTGCCGGTGATCCTGACCCGTCTGAAACTGGATCCGGCCACGGCCAGTGCCCCCCTGATCACGTCCGTTGCGGACGTGGGGGGCATTCTGGTCTATTTCTCCGTGGCGACGGCCATTCTGCAGCTGGGTTGAGGGCGGCGCCCGCCCCGCGGCATCACATCTCCCGCCCGAAGGCCTCCTTGAATCGTGCCTTGATGTCTTCAAAGCTTGGTCGATGGTTCTGCGGCCCGGTCTGCTCGATCTTGATGGCCCCCATCACCGCAGCCACCCGGCCCGTGGTCTCCCAGTCCAGGCCACTCATCAGGCCCCACAGCAGGCCGGCCCGGTAGGCATCACCGCATCCGGTGGGGTCCTTGATCCGGGCAATGGGCGCGGCGGGGATGCGCAGGGTCTTGCCGCCGGTGTAGATCACCGAGCCTTCACCGCCCTTGGTGATGATCAGGGCCTCCACCTGGGCCGCCAGTTCCTCGGGGTTCCAGCCGGTACGCTCACTCATCAGTTGGGCCTCGTAGTCATTCAGGGTCACGTAGGTGGCCTGTTTGACGAACCGGCGCAGGTCCACGCCGTCGAACATGGGCATGCCCTGGCCCGGGTCGAAGATGAAGGGAATGCCGGCCTCGGCAAACTGCTCCGCATGCTGGATCATGCCGTCCCGCCCGTCGGGGGAGACGATGCCCAAAGTGACGCCCTCGGCATCGCTCACCTTGTTGAGATGAGCGTCATTCATGGCGCCGGGGTGAAAGGCGGTGATCTGATTGTCGTCCTGATCGGTGGTGATGAAGGCCTGACCGGTATAGTGCTCGGGGATCATGCGAATGTGGCGGCGCGAGATGTCGCACTCATCCATCCATTGGGCATAGGGCTCGAAATCCGCACCTACGGTAGCCATGGGCAGGGGAGCGCCGCCCAGCAACTTGAGGTTGTAGGCGATGTTGCCCGCGCAGCCACCGAACTCCCGGCGCATGTCCGGCACCAGGAAGGAGACGTTGATCATGTGTACCTTGTCCGGGAGGATGTGGTTCTTGAACCGATCGGGGAAGACCATGATGGTGTCAAATGCATAGGAACCGCAGATCAAGGCAGACATTGGAACTCCTCTGGATGAAGGGGGTGAACAGGGGCGGATCCCCGTCCGGATGGGCTGACATGATAGTGATCCGAGCCGGCGATTGCGAATATCCACCCGGGCGAGCTCTGAAAATGAGATGCGTTTTATCGAAAGCGTCGTGATTTCCTGCTAAAACATAGTCTCTGAACCCATCAAGACACGGGGTATCGTCATGAGTGGAGCTTGTGCAGTGGCGGGGCGAGATCGCCACCAGTCCTTGGGCGAGGAAATCGCCAACAGCATCAGCCACGGGGTAGCCCTGGCAGCGGTGCTGATGGGCATGCCCTTTCTGCTGCTGGCGGCCGTGCGGACCGGTAATGCGGGATTCATCGTCGGCGTCAGCATCTTTTCCGTCACCATGGCCTTGCTGTATCTGGCCTCCACCCTTTATCACGCCTTGCCTCAGGGGCAGGGCAAGCGGGTGTTCAAGATCCTTGATCATTCGGCCATCTATCTGCTGATTGCCGGGACCTATACGCCCTTTACTCTGGGCGTGCTCAGCGGCCCCTGGGGTTGGACCCTGTTCGGTCTGGTGTGGGGTCTGGCAGCTCTGGGCGTCTTCCTAAAGTCCCTCAATGGCCTGTCCCATCCCATCCTGTCCACCGGGCTGTACCTGCTCATGGGCTGGTTGATACTGATTGCCATCGTGCCGCTATATCAGCTGATGGAACCGGCGGGGCTGGTCTGGCTGGTGGCCGGCGGTCTGGCCTATACCGGTGGGGTGGCGTTCTATGCCCTGGACCACCGTCTGCCCTACGGGCATTTCATCTGGCATCTGTTTGTGATGGCCGGGACGGTGTGCCACTACTTTGCCGTGCTCTGGTACGGGGCCGGGGTCTAGCGCAACCGGTCAGTGCGGGCAGCGCAGATCCCGGGCCGGTTGTTGCTCCTGCGTCGGGCCGCAGTCCCCGGCCGGAGCGGCCGGGGACTGCGCCACCGTGCGCCGCGTCTGTCGGTACAGCGGCTCGTCGGGCGCCAGACGCGATGCGCATGCCGCGGCTTCCCGGGCCATCTTCCCGCAGCCGCGGGCGTGCAGCACATGGGCCAGGTTGTTCCAGCCCGCATGGGAGGCCGGGTCGTGGGTGACGAGCGCCCGCAGGGCCTGTTCCGCTCCGTCCAGATCCCCCTGGGCATACAGGGCATTGCCCAGGCCGATCCACCCCACCGGATGCGCCGGCCAGGCTCGGGTGGCGGTGCGATAAGCCTCGGCGGCGGTCTCCAGTCGACCGGTGCGCTCCAGGTCGTTCGCGGCCCGCAGCCAGCTCAGGGGCGTCGCGGTGGCGGGAAGTCGCTCCGGGGGCTGCGCCAGGAAGGCCCAATATCCGGCACGGCGCCAAGTGCGTTCGAAACGGCGCATCGTGTTCACGTGACGCTCAAGGGTGCCCGAGCGCAGGATCACCGTTGCCTCGTCCAGGTCGTAGCCGATGACTACGGCGTAGTGCCAGTAGGGCGCCCAGTTCAGCCCCAGGTTCTGGAACACCACTACCGGATGCCCGGCCGCCACTTCCTCCAGCAAGGCATCCATGCGGGGTGGCAGAGACCAGGCCACCAGCTCCCGACTTCGTGTGGCCGCCAGCATCTCGGTCTGCAGGCTGCCTTGGCGTGCGGGTACATAGACCTCGCTCACCAGTGTCTGTGGCGTGACCTCGATACCCTGCACATTGAGTACCGTGGCCAGGGCGGCGGGACCGCACTGGTAGAGGTCCTGGGGGTGGAAAGGGGTGTCCGTCAGCTCCACCTGACGGGGCAGGTCCCCGGGCGGCTCGCGGAGCAGGGCAGGGGCCTGCAGCGGTGCGGTGCAGCCTGCAAGCAGCAAGCTGATCAGGGCCGCCGGGAGCAGCCATGCCCCCGCGCGGCCCTGACGCAGATGGCCGGTACCAGGGATCAATTTACCGGTCGGACGAAGGGGAAGATGTCGGTGGCGCCGATGGCATCGGTGATGATGAAGATGATGAAGATGAGTACCACTACGCCCAGGACGCTGGCAGCCCCGGCGGGCATCTCTTCCAGTCGCTCATTGAGCAGGCGCACCTCCTCGTCGGTCATGCGGGCGATGCGTTCCGCTGCCTCTTCGCCGCTGACTCCCAGGCGGGCCAACTGTTGCTGCACGTCCGCTCGTTCCAGACTGGAGAGCAGCTGTGCCCGGTCCACCAGGCCTTGTTCCGTCTGGATCAGGCGCTCGGTACCTACCATGCCGGCGTGAATCGGACTGGTGACGGTGGCCAGCAGTGAGAAGATGCAGAGCAGTGTCAGCAAGCGTCTGATCAGCGGATGTCGGGTCATGGGGAAGCCTCGTGGTGATACTGAAGTGGGGGACCAGTGTGCCACGGTCGTTGCTTGAACATCCGGGCATGATGCACATGTTTTCAGGCTCATTGTCCCGCCCTTGCAATCGCCGGGTCAACGGGGTGGAAGGCGTCCAGGGCAGGACGGTGGAGGGTCCTGCGCATCATTTCCCGCGGCGGCCCAAGGGCATATGCGCTAACATCGTGGGCTTACCGGGCCGTGTGTCCGCCAGATCTGCCTCATCGCATGAAACGGGCCCCATTCAAGGAAATCTTCGGTTGGGCGATGTTCGACTTCGCCAATCAGGCCTATACCCTGCTGATCATCACGGTGATCTTCGGTGATCTGTTCACTCGGGTAATCGTTGGGGATACCCACGGGGATTACCGGCTGGGCAACCTGCTGTGGAGCATCGCCCTGGCGGTCAGCTATCTGCTGGTGGTGCTGTCCGGGCCGGTGGCGGGGGCCATCATGGATTTTTCCGCTGCCCGCAAGCGCTTCCTGTTCGCCGGCTACGTACTCACCGTGGTCTCCACCTCTCTGCTGTATTTCGTTGCGCCCGGTTACATCTGGCTGGGCATGGCCCTGATCGTGGTGTCCAACTTTGCCTACGCCATCGGCGAGTCCTTCATCGCCAGTTTTCTGCCGGAGCTGGGGCCGCGGGAGGAACTGGGCTGGATTTCGGGGTTCGGCTGGGCGTTGGGGTATGTGGGCGGGCTGGTGGCCACCGCCTTTGCCCTGGTGGTCCTGGGCGAGGTGAGCGAGGAAAACTTCGAGCGTATCCGCTGGGTGGGGCCGTTTGCCGCCGTGTTCTTCCTGGTGGCGGCCATTCCCACCTTCCTGTGGATCCGGGAACGGGGACGGGCCCGGCGTCTGCCGGGGTTGCGTCAGTACGTGGGGATCGGCTTGCGGCGGGTGAGGGCGACGCTCAGGGACCTGAGCCATTACCGCGATCTCACCATCCTGATGATCTCGGTATTCTTCGCCATGGCCGGGATCTACATCATCATCTCCTTCACCTTCATCTACGGGGCCCAGGTGATCCAGTGGGATGAAACGGTCCGGGTGTGGATGTTCATCACTGTCCAGCTCACGGCAGCGGTTGGGGCGCTGGCCTTCGGCTTTCTGCAGGACCGGGTCGGGGCTCGGCGCACCTATGTGGCCACCCTGGCCCTGTGGGTCGTCGCCGTTACCCTGATCTTCGCCACGCCCTGGCTGGGACGTTTCCTGGACTTTGAAGCCCAGCATGTCTTCCTGGTGGTGGGCAGCGTGGCAGGTTTGTGTCTGGGATCCACCCAGTCGGCGGGGCGCGCCCTGGTGGGCGTGCTGTCCCCCCGGCTCCGGGCAGCGGAGTTTTTCGGTTTCTGGGGGCTGTCCAGCAAGCTGGCGGCCATTGTCGGCCTGCTGGGGTTGGGGTTCCTGCAGGTCCTGTTCGGGCTTCACCTGTCCATTCTGTTCTGCGCCCTGCTGTTCGGGCTTGCGCTGGTAGTGGCCCTGAGATTGGATGAAAAACGGGGTCGGCAGGTGGCCGAGGCCCGGGAGTTTCGCCGCAGATAGCATCAGGAACTTCTCTCCCCGCGACATCCTGTTATCATTTCCCTCCCCGAAAATGGCCGCTTCTCATATTCCGGAATCCCAGCCCATGCCTGTCACCGTCGTCTATCCCGGGACATTCGATCCCATTACCAACGGCCACGCGGATATCGTGCGCCGTGCCTGCCGGATGTTCGACAGGGTGTTGGTGGCGGTGGCGGCCAATCCCAGCAAGCGCCCCGTGTTTACCCTGGATGAGCGGGTGGCGCTGGCGCGTACCGTGCTGGCGGACATGGGCGACAAGGTGGAGGTGAAGGGCTTCAGCGGCCTGCTGGCGGAGTTTGCCGCCACCAACGATTCCCGAGTGCTGCTGCGGGGGCTGCGTGCCGTTTCTGACTTCGAGCACGAATTCCAGCTGGCCAGCATGAATCGTCACCTGTCCCCGGATCTGGAAACCGTATTTCTGACGCCGGCGGAGGAATATGCCTTCATATCCTCAAGTCTGGTGCGGGAAGTTGCCATGCTGGGTGGTGATGTCTCACACTTCGTTGCCGATAGCGTCAAGGCTGCGCTGATTGATCGCTTGCGCTAAACTGTGCGGTCAAGCGCTGAACGCCATATATAACTACATGTGATTGAGTTTGAAGAGGAAAGTGCACTATGGCCCTGATGATTACCGATGAATGCATCAACTGCGACGTGTGCGAGCCGGAGTGCCCCAACGGCGCGATTTCCCCGGGGGATGAGATCTATGTGATCGACCCGGCGCTGTGCACCGAGTGCGTGGGCCACTTTGATGCACCTCAGTGCGTGGAAGTCTGCCCGGTGGACTGCATTCCCAAGGATCCGGAAAACGAAGAGACTCAGGACGAACTTATGGCCAAGTTCGAGCGCATCACCGGCGCGGCCTGATCCGGGTCCGGATCAAGGGATGTTCGGCAAGGGGGCCTGCAGGGTCCCCTTGCCGTTTTCAGGGCCTGCGAATCTCCCCGGGTCGAGGGCAGGGGCAGGCCCGCTCAGCGCCTCTGACACGCCGGGCAATAAAATGTCGACCGCTGTCCCACCAGCACCTGCCGCACGGTCGCGCCGCAGCACAGGCAGGGCAGGCCCGCCCGGCCATACACCCGCAGCTGCCGGCTGAAATACCCATGGCTACCGTCCTCATGCACGAAATCCCTTAATGTGGTGCCGCCCTGTTCGATGGCGGCCGTCAGCACCGTGCGGATGGCTTCCACCAGCCTGAAGGCCTCGGTCCGGGTGAGGCGCCCTGACGTCCGCCGGGGGCGGATGCCTGCCAGGAACAGGGATTCGGAGGCATAGATGTTCCCTACGCCCACGACTACGTGACTGTCCATGATCAGGCCCTTGACGGCGGTTCGGCGCCGCCGAGTCTGCCGGTAGAGGTAGTCACCGTCAAATTGCTCGCCCAGGGGTTCCGGACCCAACCGGGATAGCAGGGGGTGGAGGCCCTTCCGGGGATCAAAGCAGAGCACGGCGCCGAAACGGCGAGGGTCATGGAGACGCAGGGCCTTGCCCGAGTCCAGCACCAGATCCAAGTGGTCGTGGGGACGGGGTGTCCGGTCGGCTTCGACAATACGCAGGCTGCCGGACATGCCCAGATGCATGAGGATGGTGATATCGCCGCAGTCCAGCAAAAGGTACTTGCCACGTCGGGCAACGCCGATGATCCGTCGGTCACGGACCTGTTGCGACAGCGTCTCGGGTACCGGCCAGCGCAGGCGGGGCTGGCGGACCACGACCGCGGAAATCCGGCGGCCCGTGAGATGGGGCGCGATCCCCAGCCGGGTGGTTTCCACCTCCGGCAGTTCAGGCATACAGGCCTTCGATCTCCACCAGCAGGTCGTCCCTGCAAATGTCTCCGCGCAGATAAACGGCCGGCGCCTGGACGCCCAGGGAGGCCTCCAGGCGGGCCTTGACGGCGGCAACGTCGTCCCCATGACGGACGTAGACCTTGAGCATGGACAGGCCACCCGGGTCCTTGACCCGGCTGCTGATGTCCTCTCCGGCGGAGCGGATCAGGGCGCGCAGGTTTTCGATGATCTCGTCCAGCTGGGTGAGGACATCCGTATGCAGGGTCTCATGGCCCACGATGCTGGCAGTGCCGGAGATGTACAGGTGAGACTGCCCCGGCCAGGGCTTGAGGGTGGCTCGGGAAAAGGAGGGACTCTTGGGTCCGTAGCGGCGTGGGTAGTGGAAGGCGCTCACCTGGCGGGGGTTTTCGATCTGCGCACCGGGCTCGCGACCGGCGAGGAAGTAGACCAGTAGGCCCGGCGCCGTGGTGCCGATGGCCGTGGCTGCGGGCAGTTCCCCTTCCGTCAGCGGCACCCGTTCCAGGGCACGGTGACGCCCCAGGCAGAAGGCCTGATAGCGGTCCAGCCCATCCGCTTCCTGATGCAGGTTCGGGAAGTAGTTCCAGATCCGCAGCAGATGGGGAAAACCCCGGCTGCGATGAAAGGCCAGCAGCCGGTCATAGGCATGCTCGGCGGCCTGGTTCATGTCATGGTCGAAATCCGCCTCGTTCAGCAGTATCCATCCGAACAGGACCTTGCCGGTCCGGCTGTAGCCCACGCCGTCCTCGAAACCGGCGGCGACCGGTTCGTCCGCCAGCCATAGTTCCGGCGGCGTGGGGTCGGCCATTGGGGGCAGGGCTACAGTCAGCTCCATGGGGCGCGCGGGATCAACGCGGTTCTCCCGGCCGAAGCGTATCAATGCAAGACGGCAGGGGTCTTGCGCGGGAATCTCCGCTTCCTGCTGGAAGCGAATCGTCAGAGGTGTGGAATGGGGGTTTTGCGCCATGGAGCTATGTTACCGGATCATCCGGCTTCGTCGTATCATGAAATCCATGAAAAGGTCCGGCAGATACCGGAGGCACCTGGGTCGAATTCGTGTTGTGAGATGCCGACGGGTGCGCGTGCATGAGACCGCGGGCAGTTTGCCCTGCAGGGCCTGCGGGCACTTTACCATTTTCGGCCCCGGGATGTGTTCCTGAGTGTACCGTTGCAGTTGCAACGGCCGCGATTCTGCTAAAAGACAGATGGCCCTGCTCCCGTCAGAGGAGGAGGCGAATCAACCGAGGAGGAGAACAACGTCATGTCCAGTCTGCGTCAGTTACGTCAGGGTATGAGTGAGGCCTGGGACAGCCTGCTGGATGGCTGGCAGCGGCTGTACGGCCGTGCCGCCGGAGCCATTACCCACTTCAGTGCCGGGGAGCGGGGTGGCCGGGGAGAGGTTGCGGATGATCGGGACGAGCATGAACTCCTGGCCCGCAGTGTGGGTTGGGGGGTCATGGCCGCCGAGGTGTTCGACGATGACGACAAGGTGGTGGTGCGCCTGGAGGCCCCCGGCATGGACAAGGCCGCCTTTGACATACAGGTGATCGACGATCACCTGGTGATCCGCGGGGAGAAGAGCGTACAGAAGGAACACACCCAGGGGCGTTATCATATTGCCGAGTGTGCCTACGGCCGCTTTGAGCGGGCGATTCCGCTGCCGGGGCCGGTGGAAACGGAGCAGGCCAAGGCTTCCTACGAACACGGGGTGCTGCGTATCGAGCTGCCTCGCCTGATCGCCCGGGTGGGGCGTCGGATCCCGGTGGTTGTGGGGTAGGCCGCCTTGGAGCAGATCCAGGCCCCCATGGGGGAAGTGATCGAGCTGCGGCAGGTGCTGCATGAGTCCGGAGTGCCCCTGCTGCGGGTGCTGATCCGTGACGGCGAGCGTTATACCCACCTGGATCTGGATCCGGCCACGGCGGATCGCTGGGGTGATCTGATGCAGGTCTGGGCCCGAGCTGCGGCGGAGCGTCCGGGCGACGGTCAGGAGGGGTAGGGAAAATGCACGAGGCCCGTGATGCGGGCCTCGTGCACAGGACCTCGCTGGAGCGAGGTCATCAGCCAGGTCGTGCCGGGTACTACTTGATCTTGGCTTCCTTGTACATCACATGCTGGCGCACGACGGGATCAAACTTCTTGATCTCCATCTTGTCGGGCATGTTGCGCTTGTTCTTGGTGGTGGTGTAGAAGTGGCCGGTTCCGGCGCTGGACACCAGGCGGATCTTTTCGCGAACACCTTTTGCCATGGTTGCGTCTCCTTAGACCTTTTCGCCGCGGGCGCGCAGCTCGGCGAGGACCGTATCGATCCCCTTCTTGTCAATGATGCGCATGCCCTTGCTGCTGGTCCGGAGCTTGACGAAACGATTTTCGCTCTCCACCCAGAAACGGTGCTCATGCAGATTGGGAAGGAAGCGACGCTTGGTCTTGTTGTGGGCGTGGGATACGTTGAACCCAGACACTGGACGCTTACCCGTGATTTGACAGACTCGGGCCATTGGATATTCTCCGGAAAAACCAGGCTGATTTGAATAAAGCCGGGAACGATAGCAGAAGGGGGGGGAAGTCTCAAGCCTGAAGGGTGGTCCTTCCCTGCGTCTCTGCATGCCTTTATAGTCGCTTCCCATGGATATCGTCTACATTCGCGACCTCAGGGTCAAAACCACGGTCGGCATCTTCGACTGGGAACAGAGCATTCAGCAGACCGTGCGTCTGGATCTGGAACTGGGCTGTGACATCCGCAGGGGTGCGCAGAGTGACCGCATCGAGGACGTGCTGAACTACAAGGCGGTGGCCAAGCGGGTGATCGAACTGGTGGAAAACAATCGGCGGCAGCTGGTGGAGGCCATGGCCGAGGACGTCGCCCGGATGATCATGCAGGAGTTTTCCGTGCCCTGGCTCCGGCTCACCCTGGGTAAGCCCGGGGCGGTGAGGGGGGCCTCGGAAGTGGGGGTCACCATTGAGCGGGGTGAGCGGAACTGAATGATGCGTCGGGCCTACATCAGTATCGGTACCAATGTGGACCGGGTTCGTCATGTGCGGGCCGGAGTGGAGGCACTCAGGGCCGCCTTCGGCCCGGTGCAGATCTCTCCGGTGTATGAAACGGGGTCGGTGGGATTCGAGGGGCGTACCTTCTATAACCTGGTGTCGGCGGTGGATACCGCGTTGCCGCCGGAGTCGCTGGTGGCCTGCTTCAAGGCCATTGAGGATCGGCATGGTCGGCAGCGGGGGGGCGACCCCTATTCGGACCGCACCCTGGACCTGGACCTTTTGCTGCTGGGGGACTGCGTTCTGGAATCCGGGCGATTGCATCTGCCCCGGCGGGAGATCACTCGCCATGCCTTTGTGCTCAGACCGCTGGCGGACATAGCCCCTGATCTGGAACATCCGATACTGAAACAAACCATGAGGGCGCTGTGGGCCGGTTTTGATGACCCCGCTCAGTGGCTGCGCCCGGTGGATTTTCCCTGGTAGCTTGAAGTGGCGCGCCGGCCTACTGGGCCGTGGTACGCCCGCCATCCACCGCGATCACCTGCCCGGTGATGTAATCCGCGTCACGGATCAGGAACAGGGCCGTGCGGGCGATGTCGTCCGGACCCCCTTCCCGCTTGAGGGCGGTGCGCTGGATCATCTCCTTATGGCTGGCTGCATTTTCCTCCGCTTCGGGCCATAGGATCGCCCCCGGGGCAATGCCGTTCACCCGTACCCGGGGACCCAGCTCCCGCGCCAGGGACTGGGTGAGCAGCCAGAGTCCGGCCTTGGCCGCGCAGTACACCGGGTAGTCCTTCAGGGGGCGCAGGGCATGGATGTCGACAATGTTGATGATGCAGCCTTCACGCGCTGTCAGGGCCGGGGCCAGGGCCTGGGAGAGGAACAGTGGGGCCTTGAGATTGGTGCCCATGAGATCGTCCCAGTGGGCCTCGGTGATCCGACCCAGCGGGGTGGGGTAAAAGGTGGAGGCATTGTTGATCAGGACGTCCAGGCCGCCGAAGGCTGCCGCCGCTTCCCGGGCCAGTCGCTCGGTAGCGCCTGGTTCCAGCAGTTCCCCGCCGACCAGAGTGACGGAGTTTGCGCGCCGTTGCTCCAATGCATCCTGCAAGGCGCGGGCGTCGTCGCTGGAACGACGGTAATGGATGACCAGATTCATGCCCTGGGCATGAAGGCGTCGCGCGATGGCGGCGCCGATGCGCCGGGCGCCGCCGGTGATGAACACGGTCTTGCCTTGAAGTGAGGGGGTGTCCGGTTGTGCCACTCTGCTTCCTTTTGCCTGTTTAACGATTTGACGCGGCCGGGGGGTGCTGATCCGGTGGGGAATCCTGCCTCGGCGTCCGTGCTGTCCCTCTCGTGATCAGGTTAAGTTACCCTAACCCCCCTGCCGGACTTAATCAAAATTTCGACCATGCCGCTGAACAAGGATTCCCGACTGCCTTCACCCGTCCCCGAGGCCCTGGTCCTGAGTGATCGTCTGTTGCAGATGATGCAGGACGAGAGTAGCGCAACCGGGGGCTGGCTGTCGTTTCATCGCTACATGGAACTGGCCCTCTACGCTCCCCGTCTTGGCTATTACGCAGCGGGCAGCCACAAGCTGGGCGCGGCCGGGGACTTTGTCACCGCGCCGGAGATATCCCCCTTGTTCGGCCACTGCATGGCCCGTCAGTGCGCCCAGGTGCTGGATGCCCTCGGGAGCGGCGAGGTCCTGGAGTTCGGGGCTGGTACCGGCCGGCTGGCGGCCCAGGTGTTGGAGACCCTGGCCGGGATGGACGCACTCCCGGACCGTTACCTGATTCTGGAGACGAGCCCGGATCTGCGGGAACGGCAGCAGGCCGCGTTGTCCCTGTTGCCGCAGGCATTGTCGAGCCGGGTGCACTGGCTGGACGGTCTGCCCGAGCCCGGCAGCTTCCGGGGGGTGATGCTGGCCAACGAGGTGCTTGACGCCATGCCGGTGGAGCTGTTTGTCTGGGGCCGGGACGGGGTGATGCGCCGGGGGGTGCAGGTGTCGTCCGCAGCGTTGGCCTGGGCGGACCGGCCCGCCGATGCATGGTTGGTCCGGCAGGTGAGGGCGCTGCATCAGGCGGCCGGCGCGAACTGGGGGGAAGGCTACGTGTCGGAACTCAATCCGGGGCTGGCCCCCTGGCTGGCGGCGGTGTCCGAGGCCATGGCGGCCGGGGTGTTGTTGCTGGTGGACTATGGCTATCCCCGCCGGGAGTACTACAGTGCCGAACGTTGCCGGGGCACCCTGATCGCCCATTACCGCCATCGCATGCTGGAGCATCCCCTGCTGTGGCCGGGACTGATGGACATCACCGCCAACGTGGACTTTTCGGCGGTGGCCGAGGCCGGTGCGGCGGCGGGCCTGTCATTGCTGGGCTATACCAGCCAGGCTTGGTTCCTGTTCGGCACGGATCTGGAAGCGGCCTTTCAGGCCCGTTGCTCCGAAGATCTCAAATCCCAGCTGGCGCTGGCCTCTCAGGTCCGCACGCTCACCCTGCCGGGGGAGATGGGAGAGCGGTTTCAGGTCATGGCCCTGGGACGGGGCGTAGAAACACCCCTGATGGGGTTTGCCCGGCAGGACCTGAGCCACCGCCTCTGACCCGTTGGTCGATTCAGGAAGCGCCTGCCGCCCTGGTCTCGTGGGCCTGCTTGAGCTCGGTGAGCGCCTCGATGCGCAGTCGACGCAGGGCCTGGGTGATGGCCTGTCCCTTGAGACCCTGTGCCACCAGTTCCCGTGCCTGGATGTCCAGGCAGCGGGCATGGGCCCGGCGCACATAGTCCGCCTGGGGGTAGGGGCGCTCTTCGAATCCGGTTCGGCCCCGGTAATCGGCCTCGCAGGCCAGCAGGACTCCTTCCATGCGCTCGGGCCGACGGTAGGCATCCAGTCCTTCCAGGGTCTTGGCCAGGGTGTCCGGACGCAGCTCGAAGACCCTGTGCATGTGGCCGTGGTAGCGGGCTACCATCCGGGCCGGTTCCCGATAGCGATTGGGGATACGGTAGCGGTCGCAGAGCTGATCGATCAGCACCACACCGCGCTGCTCATGACCATGGTGGCTGGGCAGGATGTCCCGGGGCGTGTTGCCCTTGCCCAGATCATGGGTGAGGGCGGCGAATCGTACCACCGGGTCCGGGGACAGCCGTTCGGCCTGGTCCAGCACCATGAAGGTATGGACGCCGGTATCCACCTCCGGGTGGTGTCGGGGTGGCTGGGGGACGCCATAGAGGCATTCCAGCTCCGGAAACAGCACGGCCAGGGCGCCGCATTCCCGCAGGACCTGGAAGAATCGGGAGGGGCAGGGGCCTGTCAGGGCGCGCTCCGTCTCCTGCCAGACCCGTTCCGGCACCAGGGCATCCACTTCGCCGGCGGCCACCATGCGGCGCATCAGGGTCATGGTCTCGGGCGCTACCGTAAAGCCCATGGGGGCCAGGCGGGCGGCGAAGCGGGCCACCCGCAGGATCCGGACCGGATCTTCGGCAAAGGCACAGGAGACATGGCGCAGCCGTCGTGCCTGCAGATCTGCCTGACCGCCGAAGGGGTCGATGAGCCGGCCCTGGTCATCCCGGGCCATGGCATTGATGGTCAGATCCCGGCGTTCAAGATCCTCTTCCAGGGTGACCTCCGGTGCCGCATGGACCTCGAACCCCCGGTAGCCGGGCGCGGTCTTGCGTTCGGTGCGGGCCAGGGCATGTTCTTCGTGGGTCCGCGGGTGCAGGAAGACGGGGAAATCCCGTCCCACCTGCCGGAAGCCCCCGGCCAGCATCTCCTCCACCGTGGCGCCCACGACCACCCAGTCCCGTTCCTGCACCGGCAGTCCCAGCAGGGCATCCCGGACCGCGCCGCCGACCAGATAGATGTCCATGGTCAGCGCGGCCCGCTGCGCAGACGCTGCAGCCGGGCATGTCGCTCCCGGTCACCGAGATAGCCCGGGACGATGGATTCGATGGCGGTGGGACAACAGCCGCCGGCGCGGCAGACACTGTCCCGGCTCATGGAATGATAGTTGTCCAGGCTGAAGGGCTTGCCGGGGACATATTCCATGATCCGGGCCTGCCACAGGGACAGTCCGTCCGACAGGCCGAGGATCAGACGGCGACGGGCCATGACCTGGGCGGTGTAGCTCACCAGTTCCTTCAGGCTGTAGACGGACGGTCCACACAGCTCGATGCGTTGTCCCCAGGTTCCGCGGTCTTCCAGGGCATCGACGAAGTGCTGGGCCACATCGCCCACGTAGACCGGCGCAAAGCGGGCCTCGGGGCAGGCCAGGGGCAGGACGGGGCTCAGTCGCAGCAGGCCGGCGAAGCGGTTGAAAAAGCTGTCCGTGGGACCGAAGATCACCGAGGGGCGGAAACTGGTGACCCGCACGCTGCCCGCCATGGTATGGACGATGTTTTCCGCCTCGCCCTTGGTGCGCAGGTAGTGGCTGGGGCCGCTGGCCGCATCCGCGTTCAGGGCGCTCATGTGCAGGAGGCGTTTTACCCCGGTCTCTCGAGCGCATTCGATCACCTTGCGGGCCAGTTCCACATGGGCATGACGGAACCCGCTGCCGTCCCGGCCCCGTTCGTTCAGGATGCCCACCAGGTTGATGACCCCGTCGCAGTCACTGAAATGCTGTCGCAGGACCTGCGGGTCGTGGCAGTCCGCTTCCACCAGCCGTACCCCCGGCAGTACCAGGAGATGCCGGTGGCGGCTGACATGGCGGGTGATGACCTTGACCTGGCGGCCACCGGCGGCCAGTCGTGCCACGACATGGGTACCCACGAAGCCGGTGCCCCCCAGGACACAGATCGTCCGGATGTTCATTGTTCGAATTGTCCTATGTGACGAATGCATGCAAGCGCCGTCGAGTGCTGTGATCTGGATTGTGCCTGTGCCGGACAAATGCAAGGCCCTGCCGGGGACAACATACCCCTTGCCGATGTCCAACCTGTGAATGCCCGGGACAGGCCCCCGTGCCGATCCTGCAAACAAGCTCCTGTTCCAGGGCCGAATATACTATTGTATGCGCCCTCTGCATCCAAAGGAGTCCCCCAAGTGCCTCTGAGTTCCGTCAATCCCGCCAACGGTTCCGTGCTCCATGTGTTCGAGACCTGGGACCGGCCGCGCATTGACAAGGCCCTGAGTCAGGCCGCCCGCATCGTCCCCGAGTGGCGCGAGATCCCGCTGGATCAGCGCGCCGTGCTGGTGCGTCAGGCCGCCCATGTGCTGCGTCATCGCCGGGATCATTTTGCCGTCATGATGACCCAGGAGATGGGCAAGCTTCTGACCGAGTCCAGGGCCGAGATTGACCGCTGTGCCCTGGTCTGCGACTACTACGCCGATCATGCCGCTGAGTTTCTGGCCGATGAATCCATGGCTGCCGGTGAACTCAATGCCCGGGTGGTGTTCCAGCCGTTGGGCACCATTCTGGGCGTGATGCCCTGGAACTTCCCCTTCTGGCAGGTGTTCCGATTCGCCGCGCCGGCGCTGATGGCAGGCAACACGGTACTGCTCAAGCATGCCTCCAATGTACCCCGCTGTGCCCTGGCCATCGAGGAAGTCTTCCGGGATGCCGGTTTCCCGTCCGGGGCCTTCCAGACCTTGATGATCGCCTCTGACGAGGTCAGGCGCGTGATCGAGGATCGCCGCGTCCATGGGGTCACTCTGACCGGCAGCGAGGCCGCCGGGCGGGCCGTTGCCGCCGTCGCCGGTGGTGTACTCAAGCCCTGTGTCCTGGAACTGGGCGGGTCCGATCCCTTCGTGGTGCTAGAAGATGCCGACCTGGACCTGGCGGTGGCGCAGGCCGTGGTGTCCCGTTATCGCAATGCAGGCCAGAGCTGCATTGCCGCCAAGCGCTTCATCCTGGTGCCCCAGGCGGCGGACGGTTTCCTGTCCCGGCTCAAGGATGCGGTGGCGGCCATTCGCCCGGGAGATCCCATGAAGGAGGAATCCGGTATCGCGCCCATGGCCAGGATGGATCTGCGTGATGAATTGCACCAGCAGGTGAAGGACTCCATCGCCGAAGGGGCCATCCCTGTCATGGGCTGTGAGCCGTTGCCGGGCAAGGGTGCCTGGTATGCCCCTTCCATCCTGGACCGGGTGGTCCCCGGCACTCGGGCCTATGAAGAGGAGATCTTCGGGCCGGTGGCCTGCATCCTGCGGGCCGAAGACGAGGGCGACGCCCTGCGCCTGGCCAACGATACCCGCTTCGGACTGGGGGGCAGCGTGTGGACCCGCGACATCGCCCGGGGCGAGGTCTTTGCCCGTCGCATGGCCTGTGGCAGTGCCTTCGTCAATGCCATGGTGAAGAGTGACCCGCGCCTACCCTTCGGCGGTATCAAGGACTCCGGCTTTGGTCGGGAACTGGCCCGCCCCGGCATCCGCACCTTCATGAATGCCAAGACCCTGGTCATCCGCTAAGCCTTGTCTGAGTCCTCGCCATGGAACTGACCGAACTGGTGGTTGATGCCATCCAGACATATGGCTACTGGGCCCTGGGTCTGTTCCTGATCGTGTTGGCCCCGGAGGCCCTCATGCCCTTTGCCGGCTTCCTGGCCCACGAGGGGATGGTGGGGCTCTGGTGGGCGGTACTGGCGGGGAGTCTGGGCGGGACCCTGGGTTCCACCCTGATCTATCTGATGGTGCGCCGGGTGGGGGAGACCCGGGTGCGCGGCATGCTGCAGCGACGCGGCCGCTGGCTGCTGATGCGGGAATCGGACCTGGACGGGGTGTTGGAGATCTACGGTCGCCACGGCAACTGGATCGTGGCCGGCGGGCGTCTGATTCCCACCGTGCGCAGCCTGGTGTCCATCCCGGCCGGCCTGCTGCCCATGCCCCTGGCCCGTTTCGTGGGCCTGACCTTCCTGGGTACCTTTGCCTGGAATACCGTGCTGGCCCTGACCGGCTATGTCCTGGGTGCCAAGTGGAACCTGTTGGAACCCTACCTGGGTTTCTATGGTTCTCTGGTCGTCGTGCTAGTGTTGGCGGTAGTGGCCATTTTTGTCGCCAGGCGTCTGGGAGAAACCTGGCGTGACGGGTGACGGGTGACGGGTGGAGGTACTGATGAGGGCGGGACTGAATGATCGAGATGCTGGGACGTATTGGAGTCGGGCTCTGTATCCTGCTGGTCATGCTGAGCGGCGCGGCCTGGGCAGTCGAGTCCCCCGATGACACCCCGGCGGCGCCCCGTGTCCATCAGGGGTTGCTGATCTCGGATATTCGCTTTGAAGGTCGGCGTATCACCCGGGAATCCGTGCTGCTGCAGGAAACGGTGCTCAGGGCGGGGGATGTCCTGGATGCCCGCCAACTGGAGCGTGACCGGCAGGCCATCATGAACCTGGGACTGTTCAAGACCGTGACGGCCAGGACGGATGAGGCAGCCGGAGAGATCCGGGTGACCTACGTGCTGGAGGAAAAATACTATCTCTTTCCCCTGCCTCGACTGAGCCGGACCTCCGACGGAGATCTGCGCTTTGGCGGCGAGTTGCGCGTCGACAACCTGCTGGGACTCAACCAGGAACTGCGCATCCTGGCCGAGTGGGAAGACGCCGGCAGTGACACTACGGAAGAAGAGTCCCGCACCCTGAGCGTGGACTATGACATCCCCCGTCTGCCCTGGACCGCCTGGGGGCTGAACATCTCCTTCAAGGATCAGTACACCCTGGAGTCCGAATCCGACGACGGCGAATACGGCCCACACCGGGAAGATGCCCGCCAGGTGGGTCTCTCCATCAGTCGCTGGCTGGATCGCCGTGGCCCCAGTGCCGGCTGGCGAGCGGGTCTGGGGATCGCCTGGGACGGCCGGCGCTATCGTGCCCTGGAAGAGGGCGCGACCATTCCCCGGGATGGTGAAGACGTGAGCTGGTCGGGCAGTCTGACCTTTTCTGAGGTCAATGACCTGGGCGTGAGGCGGGAGGGTGTTGCCTACGGGGCGCGTTTTTCCTGGGGCAGCGATGTCCTCGGGGCAGGACGATCCCATCAGCGGCTGGATCTGTTCTATCGCGCCTACCGTCCCTGGCGCGATGACCCCCTGTCCGCCAACCTGAACTATCAGGCCCGCTTTGGTATCGCCAGCGGCACACCCTTCGGCGACGAGGCCTATGCCCTGGGGGGCGGGGGCAATCTGCGCGGATATCCCCGGGATTACCGGGAAGGGGATGTGTTCATGCTGCTGAACATGGAGTACCTCAAGCCGATCATGGGCAATACCGCCGTGCGCGGCGTGGGTTTCATGGACCTGGGGGGGGTCTGGGAGCGGGATGACATCGACCTGGCGGATGTCCATGGCAGTGCAGGTTTGGGGATGCGAATCAACCTGCGCTGGTTCGTGCGGACCCACCTGCGCTTGGACTACGCCTATGCCTTCACCACCGGCGAGACCCGGGTCTATGCGGGCACCAGTCATACCTTCTGAGCGGGCCAGGCGCGGTGCGGTGCATCGGTGCCGCTATTCCAGTATCCTTTTCGCCCCGCCTTTTCTGATCGAACCAGACAACGAGACATCACATGGCCGGACATAGTAAGTGGGCGAATATCCAGCATCGCAAGAATGCCCAGGACGCCAAGCGCGGCAAGCTCTTCACCAAGCTCATCAAGGAAATCACCGTGGCGGCCCGCATGGGCGGGTCCGATCCAGCCACCAACCCCCGGCTGCGACTGGCGGTGGACAAGGCCCTGGATGCCAACATGACCAAGGACACCATCGATCGTGCCACCAAACGGGGCGCCGGTGAGCTGGAAGGGGTCAACTACGAGGAACTGCGCTACGAAGGCTACGGGCCCGGTGGTGTCGCCATCATGGTGGATTGCATGACCGACAACCGCAACCGCACCGTCTCCGAAGTGCGTCATGCCTTCAGCAAGTGCGGCGGCAACCTGGGTACCGACGGCTCCGTGGCCTATCTGTTCGAGAAGACCGGCATTCTCAGCTATCCCGTCGACAGCGATGAGGAGCAGGTCATGGAAGCCGCCCTGGAGGCCGGCGCCAACGATATCCTGGTGAACGACGACGGGTCCATCGACGTGCTGACCAGCCCCGAAGACTATGACGCCGTGCGTGAGTCCATGACCGGAGGGGGGCTCAAGCCCGAGCGCAGCGAGGTGACCATGCGTGCCGCCACCGGCAGCAGCGTGGCGGACACGGACACGGCCAAGGCCCTGCTCAAGCTGCTGGACATGCTGGACGACCTGGACGATGTGCAGAACGTCTACACCAATGCCGACTTCCCCGATGAGGTCATGCAGGCCCTGTGACGGCACCCATACGCATCCTGGGGATCGACCCGGGCTCGGTGGTCACCGGCTACGGCATCGTCGATACCGATGGCCGTCGCAGTACCCATGTGGACAGCGGTTGCATCCGTGTCAGGGGCGAGGACCTGCCGGCCCGTCTGGGCCATATCCTGGTCGCGGTCGCCGAGCTGGTGGCCCGCCACCAGCCCCAGGTGATGGCTATTGAACAGGTCTTCGTCTCCCGCAACGCCGCCTCTGCCCTCAAGTTGGGGCAGGCGCGGGGGGCAGCCATCTGCGCGGCGGTGCAGGGCGGGCTGGCCGTGGCCGAGTATGCCCCCCGATCCATCAAGCAGGCGGTGGTTGGGACCGGTGCCGCCGACAAGACCCAGATGCAGCACATGGTCACCATGATTCTGGGGCTGGCCTTTCGGCCCGCCGCCGATGCCGCCGATGCCCTGGCGGTGGCCCTGTGCCACGCCCATACCCAGGCCACCTTGTCCCGCCTGCCGGCGGGGTATGTGAGGAGATCCCGATGATCGGAAGACTGCGTGGTGTGCTGATCCACAAGCAGCCCCCCCACCTGATGCTGGATGTGCAGGGCGTGGGCTATGAGCTGGAGGCCCCCCTATCCACCTTCTATGACCTGCCGGCGGAAGGGGCCGAGGTGACCTTGCACACCCATCTGCATGTGCGCGAGGATGCCCATGTCCTCTATGGTTTTGCCGGTGCGCGGGAGCGGGCCCTGTTCCGTAGCCTGATCCGGGTGAGCGGTGTCGGTGCCAAGATGGCCCTGGCCATCCTCTCGGGCATGACCACCGAGGCCTTCAGCCGCTGCGTCATGGACAACGACATCACCCAGCTCACCCGCCTGCCGGGTATCGGTCGCAAGACGGCGGAGCGGTTGGTGATCGAGATGCGCGACCGGGTGGCGGCACTGGGAGAGGGGGCCATCCTGCCCGGCATGACCGGCGGCGTCTCGACGCCGCGTCCGGCGGACCCGGTCTCCGACGCGGTGGCGGCCCTCATCTCCCTGGGTTACAAGCCTCAGGAGGCCAGCCGCCTGGTCAGTCTGGTGGAGGATGAGGCCCGCACCAGCGAAGAGCTGATCCGGCTGGCCCTCAAGTCCACCCTCAACAAGTAGTAATGTGACATGTCCGAGCGCATCATCAGTGCCGACACCGCCCCCGACGATGAAACCCTGGAACGCTCCATCCGTCCCCAGCGTCTGGCGGACTACGTGGGTCAGCCGGTGGCCCGGGAACAGATGGAGATCTTCATCTCCGCCGCCCGCGCCCGCGGCGAGGCCCTGGACCATGTGCTGATCTTCGGTCCGCCGGGGCTGGGCAAGACCACCCTGTCCCATATCATCGCCCAGGAACTGGGGGTGAACATGCGCCAGACCTCCGGCCCGGTGCTGGAACGCCCTGGCGACCTGGCGGCCCTGCTGACCAACCTGGAGCCCCATGATGTGCTGTTTGTGGACGAGATCCACCGGCTCTCCCCAGTGGTGGAGGAGGTGCTGTACCCGGCCCTGGAAGACTTCCAGCTGGACATCATGATCGGTGAAGGCCCGGCGGCCCGCTCCATCAAGCTGGACCTGCCTCCGTTCACCCTGGTGGGCGCCACCACCCGCGCTGGTCTGCTCACCTCACCCCTGCGGGACCGCTTCGGCATTGTCCAGCGCCTGGAGTTCTATTCCAACGAGGATCTGGCCCATATCGTGCGCCGTTCCGCCCGTATCCTGGGGGCGGAGCTGGACGGGGAGGGGGCCGTGGAGATCGCCCGCCGTGCCCGTGGTACCCCCCGAATTGCCAATCGTCTGCTGCGGCGCGTCAGGGACTATGCGCAGATCAAGGCTAATGGCATTATCAGCGCCCAGGTGGCGGATCGTGCCCTGAACCTGCTGGATGTGGACGCCCATGGTTTTGATGCCCAGGACCGGCGACTGCTACTGTCGGTGATCGAGAAATTCGATGGCGGCCCGGTGGGGCTGGACAGCTTGGCGGCAGCCCTGGGGGAGGAACGAGGGACGATCGAAGATGTGATCGAGCCCTATCTGATTCAGCAGGGCTTTCTCATGCGCACCACCCGCGGCCGCATGGCCACCAGCAACGCCTACCGGCACTTTGGTCTGCGAGTGCCCTCGGCCCTGGAGGCCCGGGTCGCCCTGCCGGATCTGTTTGAATCCGCCGCTACGGTGACG
Source organism: Ectothiorhodospira lacustris (assembly GCF_022227785.1). Classification (NCBI taxonomy): domain Bacteria; kingdom Pseudomonadati; phylum Pseudomonadota; class Gammaproteobacteria; order Chromatiales; family Ectothiorhodospiraceae; genus Ectothiorhodospira; species Ectothiorhodospira lacustris. The sequence continues at coordinate 22,077 of NZ_JAJNQM010000037.1, forward strand.
GATTCAAGCCCTGAAAACCCCAAACTGTGACCGATCTCCGTGCCTGACACACCCCCATCCCCCACCATGAGCCCCGCTTTTGTCTGGCCTGTCCGCGCCTACTACGAAGACACCGATGCCGGCGGCGTGGTGTTCTATGCCAACTACCTCAAGTACATGGAACGTGCCCGCACCGAATGGCTGCGCCACCTGGGGATCAGCCAGGAACGGCTGCGGCAGGAGCAGGGGGTGATCTTTGCCGTACGCGCCGCCTCCCTGGAGTATCTGCGCCCGGCAGTGCTTGACGACCTGCTGCATGTCACCGCCCGGGTCACGGATCGGCGCCGGGCCAGCTTGGTGATCCGGCATGAGATCTGGCGCCGTTATGAGACCAAGACACCGGAACTGTTGAACCACGGCGAGGTCAAGATAGCCTGTCTCGATGCCGGGAAATTTGCCCCTCGCCCCCTCCCTGACCTGATTGTGGACGCCATGACCGCCGGAGACCCTGAGCAGTGAGTGTCGATCTTTCCCTGTACCGCCTGATCCTGGACGCCAGCCTCATCGTCCAGTTGGTGATGCTGATCCTGGTGCTGGCCTCGGTGTTCTCGTGGATGATCATTGTCCTCAAGTGGCGGGTGCTGCGGGAGGCCCGCCGGGTGGCGGACGAGTTCGAGGAGCGTTTCTGGTCCGGCGTGGATTTGACCCACCTGTATGACGGCATCCGGCGCAAGACGGAGGTCTCCGGGTTGGAGCACGTGTTTGCCGCTGGATTCAAGGAATTCCTGCGCGGGCGCAAGCAGCTGCGGGATCCCACGGTCGGGGTCTTGGTGACCGGCGGCACTGAGCGTTCCATGCGGGTGGCCATCTCCCGGGAAGGGGATGGGCTGGAGTCGTACCTGAACGCCTTGGCCACGGTGGGTTCCACCAGCCCGTATATCGGCCTGTTCGGCACGGTATGGGGCATCATGCATGCCTTCATGGGGCTGTCCGGGGCCCAGCAGGCCACCCTGGCCATGGTGGCCCCCGGCATTGCCGAGGCGCTGATCGCCACGGCCCTGGGCTTGTTTGCCGCCATCCCGGCAGTGATTGCCTACAACAGCTTTTCCTCGGATATCGACCGTCTCATGGCCCGTTACGACAACTTCTCCGAGGAATTGGCCACCCTGCTGCAGCGTCAGATGGGCGGTCGCGAACGGGACGAGGTCGAGGCATGAACTTGCGCGCCCCAAATCCTGTTGACGCGATCGCCTGGGGGCCGCCGCCATGGCGGTAGCCTCCCGTCGCACGGGGCGTCGTCGCTCCATGTCCCAGATCAACGTGGTGCCTTTCATCGACGTGATGCTGGTGCTGTTGATCATCTTCATGGTCACCGCACCCTTGCTGCAGCAGGGCGTGGAGGTGGACCTGCCGGAGGCGGATGCCCAGCCGCTGCAGGATGAAACCAGCCAACGGGAGGCCATTGTGGTCACCGTCACCCGCGACGGGCAGCTGAGCCTTAATCAGGGGCCCCAGGTGGGTGTCCCCCTGGACCGGGAGACATTGCGTGAGATCGTGGCCGGCCTGCTGGGGCAGCATCCGCAGACCCAGGTCTACGTGCGGGGGGACCGCTTCGTGGACTACGGTCAAGTGGTGGATGCCATGGTCAGCGTCCAGTCCGCCGGTGCCCAGCGGGTGGGACTGATCACCGACCCCCCCGATGTCTCGGCCAGGGACCGCTGATGCCATGTGGTCCCTGCTGCGCCGACATTATGGTCTGTTCGGGGGCATCCTCGGTATCCACCTTTTGCTGTTCGTGTTGCTGGGACTGAATATTCATTTCAAGTCCCGGGACGAGGCCGGCGCTCTGCAGGCCAATCCGGATGCCGCCGTGGAGGTCATCGAGGCGGTGGCGGTGGATGGTCGCACCTTCGACCGCATCGAACAGCAGCAGCGGGATACCGAGCAGCGAGCCCGGGCGGAGGCGGAACGCCAGCGCCAGGAGGCCTTGCGGCGAGAACAGGAAGAACGGCAACGTCAGGCGGAGGCCGAGCGCCAACGCCAGGAACAGGTCCGCCAGGCGGCGGAACAACGGCGCGCCGAAGAACAGCAGCGGGCTGAAGCGGCCCGTCGCCAGGAAGAGACTCGACAGCAGGAGGCGGAACGCCAGCGCCGTGCCGATGAACAGCGCAAGGCGGAAGAACAGCGCCGTGCCGATGAACAGCGCAAGGCGGAAGAGCAGCGCCGTGCCGATGAACAGCGCAAAGCGGAAGAACAGCGCCGTGCCGATGAACAGCGCAAAGCGGAAGAACAGCGCAAGGCCGAAGAGGCGCGCCAACAGCGTCTGGCGGAAGAACGGGCCGCCGAGGAGCGCCGTCGGCAAGAGGCAGCGGCCGCCGAACAGCGCCGCCAGCAGGCGGAAGAGGCCGCCCGGCGTCAGGCCGCCGTCCGGCAGGGCCAACAAAATGAATACATGGCCGCCATCCGCGCCGCCGTGGAAAGCCGCTGGCACCGTTCGGCCGGTCATCAGTCCGGTTACCGTGCCGTGGTCTTCATTCGCCAGGCCCCGGGGGGCTACCTCCACGAAGTCCGGGTGGAACAATGCTCGGGCGATCGGGCCTTCTGCGACTCCGTGGAACGGGCGGTGCGCCTGGCCGAGCCTTTGCCAAGTCCGCCCAGCCCCGATGTCTTTGCCCGCGAGATCCGATTCACCTTCGAGCCCGCCTGAACGGGGGCCATGAGATACCGGTCATGATTCAGATCCGACACGTCATCTTTTTGCTGCTGCTCTGTCTGCCCCTGGCGGGACAGGCCGCCCTGGAGATCCGCATCACCCAGGGCGTGGAAGGGGCCATGCCCATCGCCATCGTGCCTTTCGGCTGGCAGGGCGAAGCCCAGGTCCCCGAAGACCTGGCCACCATCATCGGTGCCAATCTCCACCGCAGCGGGCGTTTTGCCCCGGTGGATCGGCAGACCATGCCCCAGCGGCCCACCCGGGCCGATGAGCTGGACTTCCCCGCCTGGCGCGGTCAGGGCAGCAATTACGTGGTCATCGGCCGTCTGCAATCCACCGGAGCCGACCGTTTTTCCGTCCAGTTCCAGCTCTTCGACGTCGCCGGTGGGCGCCAGCTCACCGGCTACAACATCCCAGTGGAACGGGCCGACCTGCGCCGGGCCGCCCACATGATCAGCGACATCATCTACGAGCGCCTGACCGGTGAGCGGGGGGCTTTCGATACCCGGGTGGCCTATGTGAGCGTCACTGGGCAGGGCGGTGAGCGCCGCTTTGCCCTGCAGGTGGCCGATGCGGATGGTCATCATCCGCGCACCATCTTCCGCTCCGCCCAGCCCATCCTGTCCCCGGCCTGGGCCCCGGATGGTCGCCGGATTGCCTATGTGTCCTTCGAGAACGGCCGTTCCGAGGTCTTCGTGCAGAACGTGGACGGCGGGGATCGTACCCGTCTGGCTGCCTTCGAGGGCATCAACAGTGCCCCGGCCTGGTCCCCGGACGGCCGGCGTTTGGCACTGACCCTGTCCAGGGACGGGGCTCCCGACGTCTATGTGATGAATCTCGCCGACCGCTCGGTCACCCGCGTCACCCAAAGCCGGTCCATCGACACCGAACCGGCCTGGATGCCCGATGGCCGCTCTTTGGTCTTCACCTCGGACCGGGCGGGTCAGCCCCAGCTCTATGAAGTGCCGGTCACCGGCGGCCAGCCCCGGCGCCTGAGCTTTGAAGGACGTTACAACGGCGGCGCCAGCATTTCCCCGGATGGGCGTCGCGTGGCGATGGTGCATGGTGCCGGCGGTGGTTTTCGCATCGCCATACTGGACCGCCAGACCCGCCTGTTCCGGGTGTTGACCGATGGCCGTGCCGATGAGGCTCCGAGTTTTGCCCCCAATGGCAGCATGATCATTTACGCGACCTCCGAGCGCGGCCGGGGTATTCTGGCGGCGGTCAGCGAAGACGGCCGCGTCCACCAGCGTCTGGTGTTGCAGGAGGGCGAGGTTCGAGAACCCGCCTGGTCGCCGTTTCGTGAGTAAATCGAGCACCGAAGTTCAGATGCAGTACCCCTTGATCCTCCGGGATCAAGGCATTTAACAACCTAACCGATACCCCGAGGATTACCTCAATGCGCAGTTCCCATGTCATTAGTCGTTCCCTGCTGTTCGTCCTGATGGCCATCGTTCTCCTGACTCTGGGCGCCTGTGCCTCGGTGGACAAGACTGCAACCACCGATCCGGTGCTGGTGGGTGATGTCCATGACGATGGCCGCGCCCCGGGCGACCGCTACCCGGGTGAAACCACCCCCCTGGGCCGCGATGGCCGCCTGACGGCCGATGCCCTGTCCGATCCCTCCAGCCCTCTGTCCCAGCGAGTAATCTATTTCGAATTCGACCGTGACGATGTCCGTGCCGACTTCGTCGACGTGGTGGCGGCTCATGGTGCCTATCTGGCCCGCAATTCACAGACCCGCATCCGTCTTGAAGGTCATACCGATGAGCGCGGCACTCGCGAATACAACCTTGGCCTGGGCGAGCGCCGTGCCCATTCTGTGCGTCGCATGCTGTTGCTGCAGGGGGCGTCCGGTGACCAGATCCAGGTGATCAGCTATGGTGAAGAGATGCCCGCCGCCATGGGCAGCAGTGAACAGGCCTGGCAGCAGAACCGCCGGGTGGAATTGATCTATGAGGGGCACCGCAGATGAAGGGATCGATGACCGCTGTTCTGGTCGTAACGGCGCTGCTGGCAGCGCCGTTGTCCCCCGTTCAGGCCCAGAGCCGCGCCCAGGCCGCGGCGCTGGAGGAGCGCATGCAGCAACTGGACGTTCGCCTGGAGCGTCTGGAACGGCTGCTGGAAAGCGAGGCCCTGATGGAATTGATGCAGCGGGTGGACGCCATGGACCGGGATGTGAGGGAGCTGCGGGGTGAATCCGAAACCCTGCGCCATGAGCTGGAGGGGCTGCGGGCCCGTCAACGTGACCTGTACCTGGACGTGGACGGACGCCTGGAAAACCTGGAGCGGGGCGGATCTTCCGCGCCTGCACCCGCCTCCGGGGCGGCGCCCGCCACATTGCCGGATGGGGCTGCCGCTGCCGTGGATCAGGGCGATGGGGCGGCCTTCGGCGAAGTGATCGTCGGCACCGACAGCGATCCCGCGTCGGAGCAGGCGGCCTATCAGGCCGCTTTCGAGCTGCTCAGGCAAGGTCGGTATGAGCCGTCGATCACCGCCTTTCGCGGCTTCCTGGAGCGTTTTCCCAATGGCAACCTGGCATCCAATGCCCAGTACTGGATTGCCGAGGCCTACTATGTGACCCGTGATTTTCCCCGCGCCCTGGCGGAGTTCAAGCTGGTGAACGAACGCTATCCGGGCAGCAACAAGGGGAGTGACGCCCTGCTCAAGCAGGGCTTCACCCACTATGAGCTGGAGCAATGGGCCGAGGCCCGGCGTGTACTCACCCAGGTTCGGGATCAGAACCCCAGCAGCTCGGTGGCCCGGCTGGCGGAACAGCGGCTGCAGCGCATGAACGAGGCAGGGCGTTCGTGACCGTGGTAGGTCGATTGCGCATCACCGAGATCTTTCTCTCCCTGCAGGGGGAGTCCCGCAGCGTGGGCTGGCCCACGGTCTTCGTACGTCTGACCGGCTGTCCCCTGCGCTGCGGTTATTGCGATACCGCCTATGCCTTCACCGGCGGCTCCTGGATGACCCTGACGCAGATCCTGGCGCAGGTGGCCGGGTACGGTGTTCACCATGTCTGTGTGACCGGCGGCGAGCCCCTGGCCCAGCCGGACTGTCTGCCCCTGCTCACCGCCCTGTGTGATGCCGGCCACGAGGTGTCTCTTGAGACCAGTGGGGCGCTGGATCTTGCCCCGGTGGACCCTCGTGTCATCAAGGTCATGGACCTCAAGACACCGGCCTCCGGGGAGTCCGGGCGCAACCGCTGGGAGAATCTGCAATGCCTGGGTTCGGCGGACCAGATCAAGTTCGTCCTCTGCGACCGTGCCGACTACGAGTGGGCACGGGAGGTAATGCAGACCCACGACCTGGCGTCCCGGGCGGAGATCCTGTTCTCCCCCGTACACGATCGTCTATCGCCCCGCGACCTGGCCGAATGGATCCTGGCGGACCGCCTACCGGTCCGTTTCCAGATCCAGCTCCACAAATGGCTCTGGGATGACGCCCGGGGTCGATGAAAGCGCCCCCCCCCCTGGACTCCCGCCTTCGCGGGAGTGACGATACCAACCCAACCCCGTCATTCCCGCGAAAGCGGGAATCCAGTCTCTCGGAGTAACCATGAAAAACGCAGTCGTCCTACTCTCCGGCGGCATGGACTCGGCCACCGTCCTGGCCCTGGCCAAGGCCGATGGTTTTGCCTGCCACTGTCTCAGCTTCCGCTACGGCCAGCGTCACAGCGCCGAACTGACGGCAGCGGCGGAACTGGCCCGCAGCCTGGGCGCGACGGATCACCGGGTGGTGGACCTGAACCTGGGCCTGTTCGGTGGTTCCGCCCTCACGGACGACACCATCCAAGTCCCGGACCAGCTCTCCGACGGTATCCCCGTCACCTATGTCCCGGCCCGCAACACCGTGTTTCTCGCCGTGGCCCTGGCCTGGGCGGAGGTGCTCAAGGCCCGGGACCTGTTCATCGGCGTCAACGCGGTGGATTATTCCGGCTATCCGGACTGCCGCCCCGAGTTCATCCAGGCCTTCGAGACCATGGCCAACCTGGCCACCAAGGCCGGCGTGGAAGGGGATCGCATCCGCATCCGCACCCCCCTCATCGACCTGAGCAAGGCCGAGATCATCCGCCGGGGCGTAGCCGCGGGCGTGGACTTCTCCCGCACCGTCTCCTGCTACAGCGCCGATGCCGAGGGACGCGCCTGCGGCACCTGCGATGCCTGCCGCCTGCGGGCCAAGGGCTTCGCCGACGCCGGCATCCCCGACGTCACCCGCTACCGCCCCTGAACATGCCCGACGGCCTCTACACCAGGAAAACTGATCCGGACATACAAAACACTGAATGTCCCGGTCAGCGGCCTGTTGCACAATGACGCCGACATGACAAGAATCAAGTCGGCGGTCCGATTCGGAACAAGACCGACCTGCACCCAAGGCAAGCCTAGCCGCCGGCTGGCAGCCGGCCCCGGGGCCCCAGGAGGAGATCCATGCTGTTCGAGAGCTTTCCCACCGCCGCCGCCGCCGTGCTGGCCTCCATCTTCGTGCTGGCCTTCATCCTCGGCGCGGTGGCCAACAAGACCAACTTCTGCACCATGGGTGCCGTCTCCGACTGGGTGAACATGGGGGACACCGGGCGCATGAAATCCTGGTTCCTGGCCATAACCGTCGCCATGCTGGGGGTGATCCTGTTCGAGGCCTTCGGCCTCATCAGCGCGGATGGGGCCTTTCCTCCCTACCGTTCACCTCAGTTCGCCTGGGTGGAGCACCTGTTGGGCGGCCTGATGTTCGGCATCGGCATGACCCTGGCCAGCGGCTGCGGCAACAAGACCCTGGTACGGGTTGGCGGCGGCAACATCAAGTCCATCATGGTGCTGCTGATCATCGCCGTGATCGCCTACTTCATGATCAATCCGTTCCCGGGTACCGCCCACACCCTCTATTCCCTGCTGTTCTACCCCTGGACCAATCCCCTGAGTATCAGCCTGTCGTCCCAACAGGACCTGGGCTCCCTCGTGGCCGGCAACGAACATGGGGCGATGGCGCGACTCATCATCGGTCTTGTGATCGGCGCGGCGGCCCTGTTCCTGATCTTCCGCAAGGCGGACTTCCGAGGCAGCTTCGACAACATCCTCGGCGGCCTCGTGGTGGGGTTGGTGATCGTCGGGGCCTGGTACGTTACCAGCACGGTACAGATCGACGACGGCATGGACGGTCGGCACAGCCTGCAAAGCTATGTCCAGGACTGGGACTTCCTGGCCGATGATCCGGACGGACGCCCCGGCGAGGCGGCCCCCTGGGCCGCCCAGTCCTTCACCTTCATTAATCCCATGGGGCAGACCCTGCGCTATGCGGGCAGTGGTTTCGACGCCACCCTGCTATACATCGGCGTTATCGCCCTGGTGGGGGTGATCGTGGGTTCCCTGTTCTGGGCCATGGTCTCAGGCGCCTTCCGGGTGGAATGGTTTGCCTCCCTGAGGGACTTCTTCAACCACGTCATCGGCGCCATCCTGATGGCCTTCGGCGGTGTCCTGGCCATGGGCTGCACCATCGGCCAGGGCATCACCGCCATCTCCACCCTGGCCCTGGGCGGTTTTCTCACCTTCGGCGCCATCGTCCTGGGCGCAGCCATGACCATGAAGATCCAGTACTACAAGATGCTCTACGAAGACGAAGCCACCTTCTTCAAGGCCTTTGTCACCGGCTTGGTGGACCTGCGCCTGCTGCCCGCCCGACTCAGAAAGCTGGAGGCCATGTAGCCGTTATTTTCCGCCCTTCTCCCCAAGGGGGAGAAGAGGCGGGGATGAGGGGGGTGACCTTTCCTGCAAAAAAACTTGCACTTCCCGGAAAATCCAGTAAGATACCTGCCCTTTCCAGGGGTAACCAAAACCCTGGAACATCCCTCCCAGTGGGTCGTTAGCTCAGTTGGTAGAGCAGGAGACTTTTAATCTCTTGGTCGTAGGTTCGAATCCTACACGACCCACCATTTAAATCAGGCGCTTACGCCACCCTCCCGCTCCCGATGATTTCAGGATTATGGTGCCGGGCGTCGCTGTGGCACCTAAGCGGCCATCGCGCTGCCGCGATCCGTATCGATCTGTTACTGCCCCTGTGCCCCTATGGTTGATGGGCTTTCAGGTGCTTTTTTGCGTGGCATTTTGTGATTTTCCTCGCAGAGCGAAGAAAATGCTTTGCCAAACGCACACACGGTCCCGAGTCTGTAGATGCCGCTTAGCGGCTAATGGCTAATGGCTGGAGGGTCGTGGACCGGGCTGTGCCCGGTACGGACTGCACGCGACGCCGGCAGTCTGTTACTTCACAGAACAGAATGCTCTTTTTTGTAAATAAGGGGGCATTGGAGATTTTACTGTGGCCGCCCTCAGGTTAGTTCTTCCGCTCCGAGGGATACATTTTTGTCCGGGCTATCACTTCCCTTTATGTAAGGGACTTTCACCACCCCCAAGTCATCCCGAGGCGCCATCCTCGGGAACAGCGCCCTTCTCGGCATGAACCCCGTCGACTGGCGCTCATGGGCAAATACCCGCAATGACAATCCCCAGAGGTCCCTTGCGGTCCGCGCAGGACTGATGGCTTCTCCCATCAAGACCAAGCCCGCATGGGCAGTGAGGGTGCGGCGAGGGGACTGTTCCAGGCGCGGCGCTTGGCGGGGCATGTGGGTTCACCTAGCTGGTGCAATGGAATGCGCTTATTTTCTTATGCATCTCTTTGTTTTTAAAGCAAAATAATCAAATTCTCCGGAAGCTCTTCACGGATTTAGGTCTTCTTCAATGGCGACAGCACGCATGGTTTTGCCAAGGTGCCCTTGAAAATCACTGAAACGGACTCGGAAGGCAGCCAGTGTTTCGTGGTTTTCCTGGTTGACGTCCTCCTCTCCCTGAAGGAAGAGGATTCCTACGGCGAGGT
>NZ_JAJNQM010000038.1:0-31542 GCF_022227785.1 Ectothiorhodospira lacustris
GGGCCGAGCACCTGGCTCGGCAACTGGGCCTGCCCCTGCAGGGACCGGAACACCCGGGGGGGCAGGTCCTGGTGGTCACCCCCGAGCGTCTGGAACTGCGCCAGACCGGCCCGGGCGCACCGGGACCCGTCTACGTGGATTTTGCCGGTGGACGCCTGGGCTATCGCGATCGCCAGTCCAGCCCGCGCAACGAGCCCTTGGCCCGTGCCGCAGGACTCAAAAAGGGTCATCGCCCCGACGTGGTGGACGCCACCGCCGGCCTGGGCCGGGATGCCTTCATCCTGGCCGGCCTGGGCTGCCGGGTCACCCTGCTGGAGCGCCATCCGGTTATTGCCGCCCTCCTGGCCGATGGTCTGGCTCGGGCCGCCCGGGTGCCCTCGCTGTCATCGACCATCGGGCGCATGACCCTGATTTCGGGCGATGCCGTTCAATGGCTGAGCAGCCATCGGACCGACGTGGTCTGCCTGGACCCCATGTACCCTCACCGGGACAAGCAGGCCCTGGTCAAGAAGGAAATGCGGGTGTTTCGTACCCTGGTGGGGGATGACAAGGACGCCGCCGCACTGCTGGAGGCCGCGCTGGGGGCGGCCCGGGAGCGGGTGGTGGTCAAGCGGCCGGCGAGGGGCGAGCACCTGGGGGGCAGGGCACCCAGTCACACCCTGCCGGGCAGCAGCACCCGGTTCGACGTCTACCTTACCCCCTTCTCCCCTCCGGGGGAGAAGGGCCGGGGATGAGGGGGCGAGTGGATGTCAGTAATGGGGCGGGGGCGGCTCCGGTAGCTGCGCTCCGGAGGACTGATGCTCCATCAACTCCAGCAGCCGCAGTCGCAGCCCTTCCACCTGCAACTGCAGACGATCGATCTCCTGCTGCTGCCTGGTCACCACGTCATTGAGATCCTGGCACAGGGCCTCCTGATGGGCCATGCGGATCTCCAGTTCCACCATTCTTTCGCTCACGGCATCCGACATGTCCGCCCTCACCCGTTCACCTGATTGATGATCTCACCGGCCACAAAACCGGCAATGTTCCGCGCCAGCGCATCCACCATCCGCTGCCGGGCCTCCACCGCCGCCCAGGCCACATGGGGCGTGATGATCAGATTCGGGATATCCCCCGCCAGCAGCGGGTGATCCGCCGGGGGCGGCTCCTGTTCCAGCACGTCGATGCCCGCTCCGCCCAGTCGTTTTTCCCGCAGGGCCTGCGCCAGGGCCTGGTTATCCACCACCGCACCCCGGGCCGTGTTGATCAGCAGGGCATCCGGCTTCATCCGGGCCAGGCGCCGGGCATTCATGAGTCGCTCGGTCCGGGGCGTGAGGGGGCAGTGCAGACTGATGATGTCCGAGTCGGCCAGCACATCATCCAGCGGCAGACGCCCCGATTGCGGTGGATCGCCCCGCAGACTCTCCGCTACCAGCACCCCCAGGCCGAAGGCCCTTGCGGCATCGGCGGTGGCCCGTCCCAGCACCCCGTAGCCGATGATCCCCAGTTGGCGTCCCGCCAGCTCACGGATGGGATGGTCGAGGATGCAGAACTGACGGCCGGCATGCCAGCGTCCCTCCCGAACATCCCGCTGATAGGCGTCCAGGCGGACGGTCAGGGCCAGGATCAGGGCAAAGACATGCTGTACCACGGAGGCGGTGGCATAGTCCCTGACATTGCAGACCACAATGCCCCGTTCAGCGGCGGCTTCCAGATCCACGTTGTTGGTGCCCGTGGCCGCCAGGCAGACCAGCTTTAGCCGCGGCGCGGCGGACAGGGCCTGCCTGTCCAGCACTACCTTGTTGGTGATGATCACCTGGGCCTCCCGGATCCGCTCGGCCACCTGTGCCGGCGTGGTGTAGTCATGGAAGTTCCAGTGGGGCAGGGCATGCTTCAGGGGGGAGAGATCCAGGTCGCCCCGATCCAGGGTTTCCAGGTCCAGGAATACGCCGTGTTCGATCTGCATGTGCACCGTTCCATTCTTGGGTCTTCAGGCGAGGCAAGCAAGAAGGCCCCGGGGCGATGCCCGGGGCCTTCGGTCACGTGTCCGCAATGGCTCGAACGGTGATCAGTTATCGCCGGTGAGCATGGCAAACAGGTTCATCAGGTGCAGGAACAGCACGTAGATGTTGGCGAACAGGGAGACCGTCATCACCACGTAGTTGGCCTCACCGTCGTGCACCATGCGGCTGGTGTCCCACAGGATGGCCGCCGACACCAGCAGCACCACGGCCGAGGAAATGGCCAGGGACAGGGCTGGAATGGCCAAGAACAGATTGGCCACGATGGCCGCCAGGACCACCAGGAAGCCCACGAACACGAAGCCGCCCAGGAAGCTGAAGTCCTTGCGGGTGATCAGCGCATAGGCGGACAGGCCCACGAACACCAGTGCCGTGCTGGCCAGTGCGCCGCCCACCACGCCCGGACCGTTGGGCAGGCTCAGATACATGCCTACGATGGGGCCGAGGATATAGCCCATCACGCCGGTGAACACGAACACCAGCGGCAGGCTCCAGATGCTGTTGCGCAGATAATTGATCAGGAAGGGGAAGCCGATGAAAAAGGCCAGCATGAACAGCCAGTGAACCGGCTGGGCGCCCACGGCCATGGCCACGAAGGCCATCACGGCGCTGAAGGCCAGGGTCATGGACAACAGCATGTAGGTGTTGCGGATGACCTTGTTGGAGGCCAGGACGCCTTCGGCCGGACGGCTGACGGCGGTGACGCGCTCGGTTGACATGGTGGATGCTCCTCTTTGACGGGATGGAATGACGAACATCAAGTGTGTCCGTGATGGCGCTAAGGTACTTGATTGGCGGCGCAGGATCAAAACCGGCGACGGTCGCCGGAATCTGAGACCGGCAGGTTTCGTGCCTTGTTCCCGTGGGACCGTTGCGCCGGGTTGCCCGAGTTGTCGCTTTTTCTCCGGACGGTTAAACTAGCGCGCTTGAAGACCCCTCGCCTGCAAGGCATCCCCGCGGAAGGGTGGCAGAGTGGTCGATTGCACTGGTCTTGAAAACCAGCGACGGGCGACCGTCCGTGGGTTCGAATCCCACCCCTTCCGCCATCCCCTTGATTAAAAATGTCATTTCTCCGCGCAGGACGACCTGCGTGTGCCTGCCAAACCCGGGGACGACCCCGCCGATTCGTGGAGATTCATCATGAACATGGCGTGGATTGCCCTCACCATCGCCGGCTTGCTCGAAGTGGTCTGGGCCATCGGCCTCAAGGCCAGCGAAGGCTTTACCCGTCTGTGGCCCAGTGTGATGACCCTGACGGCCATGTCCGCCAGTTTTTGGCTGCTGGCCCAGGCCATGAAGACCATCCCGGTGGGCACGGCCTACGCCATCTGGGTGGGCATCGGTGTGGTCGGCACCTTCATCCTCGGCATCCTTTACTACGGCGAGACCCTGTCCCTGCTGCGGGTACTGAGCGTGCTGCTGATCGTCGCGGGATTAGTGGGGCTCAAATTGGCCGGGTGAATAAAGTCGGCTTTTCCCTCGTCTGAATCCGGTGAATGGAATCCGTCATTCCCGCGCAGGCGGGAATCCAGTCTGAGTCTCGAACCTGCCTGTGAAATTGCCGAAGTCATTCCCGCGCAGGCGGGAATCCAGTCTTGAGACAGAGCGTGCTCATGGGCTTGGCCCCGTCATTCCCGCGTACGCAAGCGGGAATCCAGTGGCAGACTGGAAATTCTGGACTCCCGCTTTCGCGGGAGTGACGGGGAGGTTTTGCGGGGGTGGCGAAGAGGTTTTGCGGGAGTGACGGAGAGGTTTTGCAGGGGTGGCGAAGAGGTTCCGTGGGGGTGGCACAAGGGGGGGATGAGTGATGAGGGGCTTTTTGGGAGGGCGGAGAGTGGCTTTTCGAGGAATGAGGGAGAGGGACGAGGGAGCGACGGCAAAGCGCTTCTTCAATGGGTTTCCGGGTGCCAAATGTTGACGGTCTATGTTTTTTTCTGTATTGGATAGAGGCAAGGATGGTGGCCGATGCGCATCATTGAGGCTCGCCGCCCTATTTTTTTGCCGCCGGCCATCGGGCGATCCCATGATTTGCGGCATTAGGTGATGCCTGTCGTGTTTTGGTTTTCAGCTCAAGGTACGGGCGTCTTGCCTTGAGCTCCTCCGGAGAATCCTATGACTATGGACGTGTCTGGTGTTCAAGGAAAATGGATTGCTTTGATGCCGGCACTCACCGGTGGTCTTGGCGGTTTTCTCCTTGCCTTGTTAGGGGATGGTCCCTTCGTTCTCTGGGCGCTTTTATTCCTTTTTTTGATTTCGCTCCTGACGTCCTGGGCGCTCTTTATTTGGCTATCCAGGCTTGTGAAGGCCGAGGCGGCCAATCTCAAGGAGATTCAGGAAAATTCCTCGCAGAGGCCGGATTCCCGGCGTTTGTCTCCGGTGGAAAAGCTCAGTGCCTCGGTGGTTCCCATCTGGAGTCGCCAGGTTGATTCGGCTCGGACTCACACCGAAACCGCCATTCATGATCTGGCCCGTCGCTTTGATGATATCAATCAGCGTCTTACTCACGCATTAGAATCCTCTCATGATCACAGTGGTCAGCAGGGGGAGAGTGTGCTCGGCACACTGGGCAGCTGTCGACAGGAGTTGGACCAAGTGCTGCAGACGCTCTTCAAGGCCCTTGAAACCAAGAAAGACCTGCTGGCAAGGATCAGCGATCTAGCTGATTTTACGAAGGAAATGGAAGGCATGGCCGACTCCGTATCCGCCGTGGCGTCTCAGACCAATCTGCTGGCGTTGAATGCGGCGATCGAAGCCGCCCGAGCCGGGGAGCAGGGCCGAGGATTCGCGGTGGTGGCCGATGAGGTACGCGCACTGTCTTCCCAGTCGGGAACGGCCGGCCGCAGCATTGCCGAGAAGGTCCACGCCGTGAACGCCGCCATTCACGAAACCCGCAAGGCCGCCGAAACGTTCTCCACGCAAGACAAGCAGTTGGTTGAACAGGCCGAGCGCTCAATCCGCTCGGTGATGGATCGTTATCAGAAAGTCACGGAAGGTCTTGAGGCTTCCACCCGGTTGCTGCGCACGGAAAGCGATGAAGTGCGCGAGGAGGTCTGCGGCGTCATCGTATCCCTGCAATTCCAGGACCGGGTCTCTCAGATCCTCAGCCATGTCGTTGCGGACATGGAACGGCTTGCATCCCGTATCAAGGCTGGTGACTGCGATCAGGTGGATATGCAGAAATGGCTTTCTGCGCTGGAGCAGGGGTATACCACGCCCGAGCAATTGAGCAATCACCATGGACGAAAGTCCCGCTCACCGGCACCCACTGAAGTGACCTTTTTCTAGGAGATATTAGGCCATGGGCAAAACCGTCATGATCGTGGATGACTCTGCCTCCATTCGGCAAGTAGTCGGTATGACGCTGCGGGGGGCCGGTTATACCGTCATAGAGGCTTCTGATGGCAAGGATGCACTCGCCAAGTTGAATGGCGCGCGAGTCAACCTAGTGATCAGTGATGTCAATATGCCGGGGATGGACGGTATCAGTTTCCTGAAGGAATTCAAGGCTCGCCCGGAGTACCGATTCACACCGGTCATCATGCTGACCACGGAAGCCGGTGACGCGAAAAAGTCCGCCGGCAGGGAGGCTGGTGCCAAGGCCTGGATCATCAAGCCCTTTCAGCCGAATCAGATGCTGGACGCAGTGGCGAAACTCATGGGGCCGTGACCCCGGCCGATTCGGAAGGCGACGGAGACTACTGGCCGGGAGAGCTGCGCATGGAAATGGTACTGGAACAGGATGCAGGGCGTTGTCTCCTGAGGCTGGAAGGGGAGATGACCATTTATCATGCCATGGAGATCAAGCAGAAATTCATGGAGATCCTGCATGAATTTGAAGCGCTGACGGTAAGCCTGGCCAAGGTCACAGACATGGACACCAGCGGCGCTCAGTTGCTCATTCTGATCAAGAAAGAGGCCCTGGCGATGGGACGTCACCTGACCCTGGCTGATCACAGTCCACCCGTACTGGCATTGCTTGAGTTGTATGACCTGGCCGGTCAGTTGGGTGACCCCATGTTTATCCCGCATGACTGCAACGGTTCCGGAGGTCGGACATGAGCCTGTCCGATGCATTGCCCACCTTTCTGGCGGAAGCCAGGGGACTGTTGGAGGAAATGGAAGATTCCTTGCGTATTCTCAAGCAGATACCGTCGGATACGGATGCCATCAACGCCCTGTTTCGTGCGGCTCATACCATCAAAGGCTCCGCCGGGCTGTTCGGCCTGGATGTGATCGTCACCTTCACCCACCACGCCGAGAGTGTCCTGGACCGGGTCAGGGATGGCCTTTTACCCATGGATTCCGTACTCATTACCCTGTTCATGGACTGTCGGGATCATCTTGAAAATCTCATTGATGCCGTGGAGCGGGATGAATCCCCCGACGGTCCCACCCTGGGGCAGGGAGCCGCATTGGTCGCTCGACTGGCGCATTACTTGGGAAGTGACCTGGACGCCGAGCCGCCGCCTGGCGTCGGGGCGGTCCCGCTGGTCCTGGAAGATCCGGTGGTCAATCTGGGGCGGAACGGGGAGAGCGATGACGATGTCTGGCATCTGTCCCTGCGTTTTGGTCCCGATGTCCTGCGCCACGGCATGGACCCGCTCTCGTTCATTCATTACCTCACCAAAATGGGCGAGATCGTCCACCTTTTCACCCTCACCGACGCCATTCCGCCGGCCGCGGAGATGGACCCGGAGCAGTGTTATCTGGGATTCGAGATTCGCCTGCGCAGTGAAGCGGACAAGGCGACCCTGGAAGGCGTGTTCGATTTTGTCCGCGAGGACAGCCGGATTCGCATCCTGCCTCCCGGTAGTCGTTTGGCGGATTTCCGGAAGCTCATGGAATCACTGCCCGAGGGTGTCCAGCGTTTGGGGGAGATCCTGGTGGGTTGCGGTGCCATTACCCAGCGCGAACTGGAGGATGTGCTCGACTTGCAGGCCGGACAATCGACGGATCCAACCTTGTTGGGCGAAGCCCTGGTCAGGGAACAATGCATTCAGCCGGAGGTGGTGGCCGTCGCGCTGGATCGCCAGCAGGAGGTACGCAAGCGCCAGACCCAGGATGCTCGTCTGCTCAGGGTAAGGGCAGACAAGCTTGACCTTTTGATCGACCAAGTGGGTGAGTTGGTGATTGCCAGTGCCGCCTTGCGCGTCCAGTCCAAGGAGACGCAAGACAGTGTACTGATGGAATCCATCTACGAAGTTGCCCGTCTGGTGGATGAAATACGCGACAGCGCGATGAATCTGCGCATGGTGGAGATCGGTGAAACCTTCAACCGGTTCAGACGCGTGGTGCGCGATGTGTGCAAGGAAACCGGCAAGGACATCGAACTGGTTGTTCATGGCGCAGATACCCAGTTGGACAAGAGCGTGGTGGAACGTCTCTCTGATCCGCTGACGCACCTGATCCGGAACGCGGTGGATCACGGTATTGAGTCTCCGGCGCAACGCAGGGCGAAGGGAAAACCGGATCAAGGTCAGGTGCGTCTCAACGCTTTGCACGATGCAGGCAGTGTCCTGGTGGAGGTCTCCGATGACGGCGGGGGGCTGGATCGTGAGCGAATCCTGGCCAAGGCCCGGGAGCGGGGGGTGATCCCGGAGGATAGGGAACTGGACGATAACGCAGTATGGAACCTGATCTTTGAGCCTGGCTTTTCCACCGCCCACAAGGTCAGCAACCTGTCCGGCCGCGGGGTGGGTATGGATGTGGTCCGCCGTGACATTGATGCCCTGAGGGGCAGCGTTGAGATCGAGAGTCGACCGGGGGAAGGTACGACATTTCGTATTCGTCTGCCCCTGTCGCTGGCCATCATCGACGGCTTTCTGGTCAGCGTCGCGGGTAATGATTACGTGGTGCCGCTGGATACCGTGCTGGAGTGCCTGGAACTGCCGGCCACTGCTCAGGCAAGAGGGGATGACCAGCTCAGTCTGAGGGGTGAGATCCTGCCCCTGTTGCGGCTCACGGAGTTGTTCCGGCTCCAGGGGCCGCGCGGACGGCGTCGCAATGTGGTGGTGGTGCATTGGGCGGGGCGCAAGGCGGGCTTGCTGGTGGATGACCTCAAAGGGCAGTTACAGGCGGTCATCAAGCCTCTGGATTCCCTGTTTGCCGGACTGCCGGGTGTTTCCGGGTCCACCATCCTGGGTTCGGGGGAGGTGGCGCTGGTGCTGGATGTGTCAGGGCTGATGGACCTGGCGCTGAGGGAAGAGACGCAGAGCCGTACGGGTTCGCGCAGTCATAACAATGGGAGCAGGATACATGGCTTGGTTCAATAATCTGCGGGTAGGTGTAAAGCTGGTTTCAGCCTTCATCCTGATGGCGCTGTTCACTGCCACGGTCGGTTGGGTGGGGATCAGCAATATGAACCGCATCGACAGCCTCGCGGACCAGATGTACGAGGTCGAGTTGCGTGGGGTTTCCGAGATCAAGGAGGCCAACGTTCAACTGCTCAACGGTAGCCGGGCCATACGCAACCTGCTGCTTGCGGAGACATCGGCGGAACGCCAGCGTCATATACAGAATATCCGGGCTTTTGGTGCCGAGGAGGCTGCGCACATACAGCAGGTCCGAACGCTGTTTTACACCGATGAGTCACGTCAGTTGTTCGCCCGTTACGACAGCCTGACGGCCGAGCGGGCACGAATGATCGATACGCTGGTGGCGATGGTGATGAGTGAGGATGAACAGCAGCAGCTGGCTACAAGGCAGTTCGTTGCCGGGGAACTCCGTCCCTTGGGGGATGAACTGGATCAGTTGCTGACCCAGCTCAGTCGCATCAAGGAGTCCAATGCTGAACAGCTGAGTCTGGCCGCGAACGGCATCCATCAAAACACACTCCTGTTCACTTCCGTTTTGATCATTGTGAGCGTCCTGGTGGGGTTGGCCCTGGGGTTTTTCATCGCCCATGCCATTGCCGGTCCTTTGCGCCGCGTGGTGGGCATTGCCGGCCAGCTCTCCGAAGGGGACATGCGGGTCCATATTGATCCGCAGCCCCGCGACGAAACCGGTCAGGTGCTGACGGCCATGGGGAGGATGGTGGAGAAACTCTCCCAGGTCATCACCGAGGTGCGGGCGGCTGCCGATGGCTTGGCATCGGCTTCCGAACAGGTCAGTAGTACGGCCCAGTCAGTCAGTCAGGGCGCCACGGAGCAGGCCAGCAGTCTTGAGGAGACAAGTGCCTCGGTGGAGCAGATGAGTGCCTCGATCAGTCAAAATACGGAAAATGCCCGGGTCACCGATGGTGTGGCCGGTAAGGCGGCTCAGGAAGCCGTCGAGGGAGGGGAGGCGGTCAAGAAGACGGTGATTGCAATGAAGAGCATCGCCGACAAGATCGGCATCATCGATGACATTGCGTATCAGACCAATCTTCTGGCACTCAACGCCGCCATTGAGGCAGCCCGGGCGGGTGACCACGGCAAGGGGTTTGCCGTGGTGGCCACCGAGGTGAGAAAGCTGGCCGAGCGTAGCCAGGTGGCGGCCCGGGAGATCGGAGAACTGGCCGGCAACTCGGTGGACATGGCCGAGCGGGCGGGACGTTTGCTGGAAGAAATGGTGCCGTCCATCACCCGTACCTCCGACCTGGTGCAGGAGATCTGCTCTGCTTCCGAGGAACAGGCCAGCGGCGTGAGTCAGATCAACGTCGCTATTACCCAGCTCAACACGGTGGCTCAGCAAAGTGCCGCCGCTTCGGAAGAGCTTTCAGCCACCGCCGAGGAAATGAGTAGTCAGGCCGAGGAACTGCAGAGCAGCATGGGGTTCTTCCGACTGGGTGACGATCGTTCGGAGCGGGTTCAGAGTCCACGCAAGACCGCCCGCCCGGTGTCATCCTCGGGCAAGCCGCCCCGTTCCAAGGAATCTCGTCATCATCGTGATCTGGAGAAGCCTGTCGATGAAAACGAGTTCGTGCGTTTTTAGGGGGCCAGGATGAAGGCACTTAAACCAAGGGAACAGGCGCCGGATCCGGCGGGCGACGTCCTCAGGCAATATCTGTCGTTCATGCTCAAGGGGGACACCTACGCGATCGGCATTTTGCACATCAAGGAGATCATCGAGTACGACAAGGTGACCTCCGTACCCATGGTGCCGGACTTTATTCGCGGGGTGATCAATTTGCGCGGTGCCGTGGTGCCGGTGATTGATCTGGCCCGTCGTTTCGGCAAGAACGCCAGTCAGATCAACCGACGCACCTGTATCGTTCTGGTTGAACTGACGGATGCCCAGGAAGAGACCCATGTGCTGGGGCTGGTGGTGGACGCGGTCAACGAAGTGCTGGAAATCACCGATGCCGACGTCCTGGCGCCGCCGACTTTCGGGGCTCGGATACGGACCGATTTCATCCAGGGCATGGGCCGCGTGGGAGAGGATTTCGTCATCATCTTGCGGCTGGATCAGATTCTTTCCAGCGAAGAGATGCAGCTGCTGTCCCAGGTGGGAGAGCTGCCTTCTCTACCTTCCGGGGCTACTCATTTCGGGCCGGATAGCCGGGCATAGCCTGGTTATCCCCGGTGTTTGTCATGGCTGATATTGAACTTAAGGATCATGAGTTCGGCCAGTTCCGGCGTTTGATTTTCCAGTTGGCGGGCATCAGCCTGTCCCCCGCCAAGAAGGCGTTGGTGCAGGGACGGCTGTCCAAGCGGCTGGAGCATCATGGTGTGGCCAGCTTCACGGCGTATTATCGTTTCCTGCAACTGCATCCAGCCGAGCGCCAGTTGGCGGTAGACCTGCTCACCACCAACGAGACGTACTTCTTCCGTGAGCCGCGCCACTTCCATTGGCTCCAACAGCATGTGCTGAGCCCCCGTCGTGATCGAACCAGCCGCCCCTCGCCGCCGTTGCTGAGGCTTTGGAGCGCAGCGGCCTCCAGCGGCGAAGAGGCCTACAGCATGGCGATGTCCTGTGCGGACATCCTGGGCTGGCAGGGTTGGGAGGTGTTGGGTTCCGACATCAGTCACCGTGTTCTGGACAAGGCCCGTCGGGGACTTTACGAAATGACCCGTACCGATGGTATTCCCGAGCATTATTTGAAGACATTTTGCCTCAAGGGAACCGGGCAGTATGCGGGGCACTTGCTGGTGGACCCGAAGCTCCGTGAAAAGGTACGGTTTGTGCCGATGAATCTCAATGACGTCCTCCCTGATGTGGGAGAGTTTGATGTCATCTTTCTGCGCAATGTGTTGATCTATTTCAGCATGGAGACCAAGCAGCAGGTGCTGGACCGGTTGATCCGCCGTCTGCGCACCGGTGGATGGCTTTTTGTCGGTCATTCCGAAACCCTGAACGGTATCGACCACAAGCTGGTGCAGAAGGCGCCGGCGGTTTATCAGAAAGTCTCCGCATGATGATCACGAAAGAAAACGCCGGCATGCAGGATGTTTACGTTCACCCCGGTAAAGTACGCCTGGGATTCGAGAAATGATGAAGACAATCCGGGTGATGGTGGTGGATGACTCCGCCACCGTCAGACAGGTCCTCTCCGAAGTGCTGTCCGCCGCACCGGATATTCAGGTGATCGCCACAGCCGCCGATCCCATTTTTGCCCTGCAGAAGATGAATCGGGAGTGGCCCGATGTGCTGGTGCTGGACATCGAGATGCCTCGGATGGATGGCATCACCTTCCTGAAGAAACTGATGATCGAACATCCCACGCCGGTCGTGATCTGTTCGAGTCTGACGGAAAAGGGTGCCCGGGTGAGCATGCAGGCCATGGCGGCCGGTGCCGTTGAGGTGGTGACCAAGCCCACCGTTGGACTCAAACAGTTTCTGATGGGCGCGGGGGACTCCTTGATCCGCTCGGTGAGGGCGGCGGCCAATGCCCGGCTGCGCAAACCGATGGTGTCGCAGGGGGGATCTCAAAAGCCGCCCGTGGACGCGGCCATGCCCGCGAATGAGTCCGCTCATCTGTACAAGACCACCGACAAGGTGGTGGCCATCGGTACCTCTACCGGGGGGACTCAGGCCCTGGAATCCTTGCTCACACGTCTTCCCCGTACCACACCGGGTTTGGTGGTGGTCCAGCACATGCCGGAAAAATTTACCGCCGCCTTTGCTGCCA
Source organism: Ectothiorhodospira lacustris (assembly GCF_022227785.1). NCBI lineage: Bacteria > Pseudomonadati > Pseudomonadota > Gammaproteobacteria > Chromatiales > Ectothiorhodospiraceae > Ectothiorhodospira > Ectothiorhodospira lacustris. The sequence continues at coordinate 12,049 of NZ_JAJNQM010000038.1, forward strand.
GGCTAAATAGCCTCTGTGCCATCGAGGTTCGCGAGGCGCAGGATGGCGACCGGGTCATCCCCGGATTGGCCCTCATCGCCCCCGGCGGTTTCCATCTGGCGCTGCAGCGCAGTGGTGCTCAGTACCGGGTCAGCGTGATCCAAGGGCCGGTGGTGAACCGCCATCGTCCCTCCGTGGATGTTCTGTTCCGGTCCGTGGCTCGCTGTGCCGGGGGCAACGCCTTGGGTATCATCATGACCGGCATGGGCGATGACGGGGCCAGGGGGCTGAAGGAGATGCACGAGGCGGGGGCGCTCACCCTGGCTCAGGACGAGGCATCTTGCGTGGTCTACGGCATGCCCAGAGAGGCGGTCAAAATGCAGGCGGTGGATCGCAGCGTATCGCTGCAGGCCTTGCCGGATGAGATCATGGAGTTCGGGCGCGGCCGGGTGCGCCGCTCCTGAGTATGCGAATCGATGATCATCTGGTATTCAGGTTACTACGTCCGACAGGTCATGGACACGTTGCCTGGAGGGTGTTAAGACTCATTCCATAAACACGGGCTCACAGGACAAGATATGACTTCGGCCGGACTGGCGTTTCGCGTGGACGATGCAACGGGTCGTCTCTTTGTGGGCGGGATCGATCCAGGGCGTTGGCACGATGGGGATGAATCCCGGCTGACCGCCGCCCTGGCGGAGGCCGGTTTTGGTGAGTGGGCCATTGACCCACGGGAAATGGCCGTGTTGCTGGAAGCCATGGGCGATGCGGAGGCTGAACTCACCGAGCGGGAGTTTCCCATTGCCCGCCGCATGGACGGCAGTTTCAGACTGACCCTGGACGCCCGCAAGCACACGGCCACCTTGCTGATTACGCCACCCAGGGGAGGGGCGGCGGTCAACGAGGAGGTTGTCCGCCAGGCCATCGCCCAGCAGTCCATCGTCCATGGCCTGGATGAGGGTGCGTTGGTTGCAACCGTGCAGGCGGGCCGCATGGAACGTAGCGAAGCGGTCATTGCCCGGGCCACGCCCCCGATCCATGGGCGCGACACGGAGTTTGAATCCCTGATCCCCGAGGCCCGCCGACGCATGCCCCATATCGACGAGCGAGGGCGGGCCGATTACCGGGACCTGGGCGAGGTACCCCAGGTCAGCCCCGGCACACCCCTGATGCGCAGACATCCGGCCACCTCCGGGACTCATGGCACGAACCTGCTGGGTCAGGTCATTCCGGCCCGCCCCGGCCGGGAGTTCCCGTTTGCTGCGGTATTGCGCAATGTCGCACCCACTCCCGATGATCCCGCTCTGCTGGTGGCCACCATCGCCGGGGCGCCCGTGGTGGTGCCTCGTGGCGTCATCGTCGAAGAATCCCTTCAGGTCGACAAAGTGGACCTGTCTTCGGGCAATCTCAGTTTTGAGGGCAGTGTACTGATTCGCGGTGATGTGGTGTCCGGCATGAAGGTGACCGCCAGCGGCGACATCATCGTCAACGGCATGGTGGAAGGCGCCGTTCTGGAGGCCGGTGGGGATATCCAGGTCAGGCATGGCGTGGTGGGTCAGCTGCATCTGAACGAACAGCAGGACGGCAAGGCCGGACCCACGGCATCGCTCAAGGCCGGCGGCACGGTCACTGCCCATTTTCTGGAGAATGCCCGGGTCCAGGCAGCGCAGGTGGTGGTCCAGGAGCAGGTCTTTCATTGCCGGATCAACGCTACTTATTCCATCGTTGTGGGTAGCACGGCGGCGCGCAAGGGACAGATCGTGGGCGGTGTGGTGCGGGCCGGGGAACTGATCGAGTGCCGCCTGCTGGGATCACCGGCCGCCCCTCATACCCAGGTGGTGGCGGGGGTCGATCCTGAGTTGCGGGATCAGTTCCGTGCCCTGGAACAACGCATTGAGCAGCAGACCCACTTGGCGGAGGAATTGTCTCGCAGCCTGCACTTCGCCAAACTTCATCCGGAGCGGGTGGCGGCGGATTTCCTGCGCAGGGCCGACAATACCCTGGTCGAGGCCCAGGGTCATATCCGGGAATTGGAGCTGGGAAAGGAAAGCCTGTTGGCCCAGATGGGGCGCAGTGAGGGTGCCTGCATCCTGGTGAGGCAGCGCATCTACCCCGGCGTGGAGGTCTGGATCGGAGACAGGCCGCGGCGCATTGAGTCGGAATCGGTCGGGGGCGTTTTCCATCTGCGTGAGGGCGAACTGTTTCTGGATCACACGCCCTCGTGATCAGGACCGTTTGATCACCCTTCCGTTTGGTGTCCACCGGGCATGGTCCCATGCCCGGTTGCCGTCTCGGTTAAAATACCCCGGCTTTCATCCGTCAACATCCAACAAAGGAAGGATTAACCGTGATCGTACTTATCCTGGGTCTGGTGATGTTTCTGGGGATTCATTCCCTGCGTATCTTTGCCGACGACTGGCGCACTGCCCGTGTCCAACAATGGGGTGAAAAGGGTTGGATGGCCTTTGCCGGTGCAGTCTCCCTGATCGGCTTCATCCTCATCATCTGGGGCTACGGCCTGGCCCGCCTGAGCCCCATCGTCATCTGGTATCCGCCCCAGTGGCTGACCCACGTGACGGCCCTACTGTCTTTGCTGGCCTTCATCATCCTGGCGGCGGCCTTTGTGCCGGGCAATCACATCAAGGCGGCCGTGAAGCATCCCATGGTCATCGCCGTCAAGGCCTGGGCCTTCGGGCACCTGCTGGCCAACGGCATGCTGGCGGATATTCTGCTGTTCGGTGCCTTCCTGGTGTGGTCCGTGCTGTGCTTCCGTTCCCTGCGCCGGCGTGATCAGGCTCAGGGTTCCACGATCGCTGCCGCTAACCTGAAAGGAACCGCCATCACGGTCGCGGCCGGTCTGGTGGGTTACCTGATCTTCGCCTTCTTCCTGCACGAGTGGCTCATCGGCGTTCCCGTCAAGTAATACCCGGTGTCATGGCATCGTCTCCGGCATCGGGTAGTACTCGACGGTCCCGGAGGCGATCCTTGAGTTGTACTGATTGTAAGCTGGTCTTCCGCTACGGGATCCGAACACACAATGAAAAAAAATTTCCCTATCACCGGCAGGGAACAGTCCTTCGGGGACAAGGCCAATATTCTTTCCACCACGGATCTCAAGGGTGCCATCAGTTACGTCAACGATGACTTCATCGCCATCAGCGGTTTTACCGAAGATGAGTTGTTGCGTAAAAACCACAACATAGTGCGCCATCCCGAGATGCCCCCGGAGGCGTTCACGGACCTGTGGTCCAGCCTCAAGGCCGGACGGGCGTGGATGGGGATGGTCAGGAATCGATGCAAGAACGGCGATCACTACTGGGTCAGCGCCTTCGTGATGCCGATCCTGCAGAAGGGGGTGGTGCAGGAGTATCAGTCAGTCAGGACCCAACCCCAACGGGATCTGGTGAGCCGGGCGACGGCAATCTATGCCCGTGTCCTGGCCGGCAATCCCCCCGTTGCCTTGAAAATTCCCGTGGTGGGTGTGCGTCTGCGCCTGCTCGTGGGCATCGCCCTGGCCGGCGTGATGGCACTGCTGGGTGCCCTGTGGCTGGGGACGCCGATGTCGATCGCTCTGTTCACGCTGGGGCCGGCCACGGTGCTGGCCCTCATGCTGGCCGGGTGGCAGGTGCAGCCCCTGTCGGCACTGCAGGAAAAGGCCCGGGCCATCGCCGTCAATCCTCTGGGCCAATATATCTACACCGGTCGCCGGGATGTCTTTGGTGAAATCGAATTTGCGCTGCGCATGCTGGCATCCGAGCGCGGCGCGGCGGTCGGTCGGGTGGCGGATGCCGCCACCCGCCTGGCAACTCAGGCCGACCATATGGTCAGCACCGTTCAGGCCGCCTCCGGACAGATCCTGCGCCAACAGGCGGAAACGGATCAGGTGGCGACGGCGGTGAACCAGATGGCCGCCAGCGTCCAGGAGGTTGCCCACAATGCCCGCAGCACCGCCGAGGCGGCGGATCGGGCGGACGGCAATTCCACTCATGGTGGGCAGGTCGTCGCTTCCACCGAGGACTCCATCCGTCATCTGGCACAGGAAGTCAAGCGCGCCACCTCGGTGATTCAGGCCCTGGAGCACAGCAGCAGCCAGATCAGTGCCGTGCTGGAGGTCATCCGGGGGATTGCAGAGCAGACCAATCTGCTGGCCCTGAATGCGGCCATTGAGGCCGCCCGTGCCGGCGAGCATGGCCGGGGGTTTGCCGTGGTGGCCGATGAGGTGCGCAGTCTGGCCACCCGGACCCAGAACTCCACCCGGGAGATTCAGGTCATGATCCAGAAGTTGCAGGCCGGTGCTCGTTCGTCGGTGAGCGTGATGCAACAGGGCCTTCATCAGGCGGAAAAGAGCGTGGATCAGGCCCGCGAAGCCGCCGTTTCGCTGGAGGCCATCAGTCGTGACGTGAAGTCAATCACGGACATGAGTACCCAGATCGCCACAGCGGTGAATGAGCAAAGCGTGGTCAGTGAGGAAATCAATCGCAGCATCACCCGTATCCGGGAGGCCGCCGACAGCAATGCCCGGGACAGCCGCAGCATTGAAGCTCTGGCGGTGGGGGTGGCGGGGCTGGCCTCGGAGTTGCGATTGCTTGCGGCGCATTTTTGGAGCAAGAAACAATAAACAGGCGATAGTTCCAGGTTTGCCGAGCCGACCTCCATTACATCACCGAGCGCTTCCATGAAGAAGAATCTACCGGTTACAGGAAGGGAGAAGACCTTTTCCAGTCAGGTCAATATCCTTTCGACCACCGATCTCAAGGGGATCATCACGGACGTCAACGCGGACTTCGTTGAGATCAGTGGGTACACCGAAGCCGAACTGCTGAACAAGAACCACAATATCCTGCGCCATCCCGACATGCCGCCGGCGGCGTTTCAGAATCTGTGGGATTCACTCAAGGCCGGCAAAAGCTGGATGGGGCTGGTCAAGAATCGCTGCAAAAATGGTGATCACTACTGGGTCAACGCCTATGTCACCCCGATCCTCAAGGATGGCCGGGTAGTGGAATACCAGTCCGTTCGCACCAAGCCCGGCAGAGACCTGGTGGAACGGGCGGAAGCGGTCTATGCCCAGGTCATGGCCGGCAGTCTGCCCCCGGCACTCAGGTGGCCGTTGCCCGGGGTGCGGGTACGTCTGCCGGCGCTGATTGCCGCCGCTGCGGTGGTGGGAGGGGGGCTGGGGCTTTCCCTGGGTGGGTCGGGCATGCAGGTACTGGCACCGCTGGCCGGATTCGGCGTGCTGGCCGGGGGATGGGCCTGGGTCACCTTTACGCCCCTGGCCCGTCTGCAGCAGCGTGCCCGTGCCGTGGTCCACAATCCGCTCTGCCAGTTTGTCTACACCGGCCGCACGGATGAATACGGTGAGATCGACTTTGCACTGCGCATGCTGTCGGCCGAGACGGGGGCGGCGGTGGGGCGTGTGGCGGAAGCCGCTAAGCGTTTGTCCGAACAGACCCGGGAGATGGTGACCAGTGTGGAGAAGTCCCGGAAAGGGATCATGGCGCAGCAGGCCGAGACGGAACAGGTGGCCACCGCTGTGAACCAGATGTCCGCCAGTGTGCAGGAGGTGGCTGCCAGTGCGCGCCATACCGCGGAATCCGCCGAACACGCCGATCAAGGCGCCGCCTCCGGGCGCCGATTGGTGGTGGAAACCGGTGCCGCCATCGGTCATCTTTCCCGTGAGGTGGACCGGGCAACCCAGGTAATTCTTGAACTGCAGGCGCGCAGCAATGAGATCAGCACGGTGGTGGAGGTGATCCAGGGCATCGCCGAACAGACCAACCTGCTGGCCCTGAATGCGGCCATCGAGGCAGCTCGGGCCGGAGAAGACGGGCGGGGTTTTGCCGTGGTGGCCGATGAAGTCCGCAGTCTGGCCTCACGGACGCAGAAGTCCACCCAGGAGATCCATGACACGATCGAGAAATTGCAGGCCGGCGCCGAGTCATCCGTACAGGCCATGGGGCAGAGCCGGGAGCAGGCTGAGCGCTGCGTGATCCAGGCCGAAGAGGCCGCCGAATCCCTGGAAGCCATTACCCGCAGCGTGGGGGCCATCACCGAGATGAGCATCCAGATCGCCACGGCGGTGAATCAGCAAAGTACCGTGAGCGAGGACATTAACCGCAGCGTCACGAACATCCGTCACAGCGCCGAAGAAAGCGCCGATGCCATCCTCAAGATCGAACAGGCCGCGGGGGAACTGGCGGACCTGTCACAGCACCTGGAGTTGCTGGCGATGCAGTTCTGGGACCGGATTCACTGAAACTGCTTGAGTGCCGCCGCCAGCTCCGGGTGTTGCCGGGCCTGCTCCGGCACGGGCATCCCCCGGGCCAGGGCATCCCAGGCCTGCCGGATGCTGGCGGCACCGCCGCGGGGTCCCATGGTATGGCCGAATACCCCGCGTCCCGGCACGAAGCCGAAGTCCACGCTGCCCACCTTCTCGTACACCCGTTGCAAGGTGGCGGCTGAATCGCTGCCGCCGGGTACCGGCAGGCAGGGCTTGATGGGTCCCATGTCCTCCAGACAGGCGCGGACATTGGCCATGACTTCCTCGTCGCTGGTCATCATCCGCGGCCCGAAGCCCGGCATGATCACCGAGTCATATCCTGCCAGCCGCTGCAGTCGGGTGATCACCCGGGAATGGATGCCGTAGTGGGGCAGACGGCTGAAGGCGGCGATGAAGGGGAAATGCCCGAACAGGGGCACTTGGGTGTGCTTGCGCAGCATGCGCACCGCGGACAGGCCCACCGGCATCGCATTCACCAGCAGGGCATTGGCCCCGCGCGCCACGGCGATGTCATGGAGTTCGATGAGGCGGTCCACCTCGTCGGTGATATTGGCCATGTACATCTTCGGGGTGCCGGTTTCCTGCTCGGCCCGGCGCCGGGCTTCGCCCAAATGGCGGCAGCGCTCATCCAGGGGGGACCAGTCCGGATCGGCCAGCATCTCGTCGTCCTTGGCAATGTCCAGGCCGCCCAGCCAGGCTTCGCTGGCAATGGCCGAGAACGCCGCCGGCGGCAGTCCGATGTTGGGTTTGATCACGCCCAGGAAGATGGGCCGGTCATGGGCGTTGAGCAGCTCACGCAGCCCCTGCACTCCGAACTTCGGACCCTGGAAGGCCCTGAGGAAGACCTCCGGGAAGTGGATGTCCATCAACTTGATCAGCGGGATGCCCGGGGTGAAGAACGGGCCTTCGCCGCAGACCGCCGACAGCAGGTTGGGGATGCGGGGGCCGAAGTTCTCGTGGGGATGGGCGATGCGTACCCGGCAGGCAAAGATGCGCCCTTCGCCGGCATGGGTGACCGGGTAGCTCAGGGCCTCCCGCTCTTCCAGTACCTCCATCTCGATCACCTTGGCCGCGAACCGGGGACGCAAGTCCTCGTCCACGTCCACGCGCTTCCACTGGGCGGTGGACTGCTCGCTGCACAGGTGGGCCACGGCCGGGCGCGGGTCGCCCACGCATTCCAGTTCGTAGTCCAGGATCAGGTAACGATCCAGATCCAGATTGGCGGGATCGGCGAAGAAACCTTCAATGTCGGCGGGCTGCATCGGCTTTAGTCGGTTCCCATGAAATGTACGGTCAGATGGCGCTCGGGGCGAGGGCCGTCCAGTTCGATGAAGAAGATGGATTGCCAGGTACCCAACACCAGGGCGCCGTCCACGATGGGGATGGTCTCGGAGGCGTTCATGAACAGTCCCATGAGGTGGGAATGGGCGTTGTCCCTGCCGTCCACGGGGTTTTCGTTGTGAAGATAGTCGCCGTCACGGGGCACCAGGCGCTTGAGATGGGTGAGCATGTCCCGCTGCAGCATGGGTTCCTGCTCGTTGAGGTTTACACAGGCCGTGGTATGACGGGAGATCAAGGTGCAGATGCCGTTGCGGATGCCGCTGTCTGCAAACAGGTCTTTCACCTGCCGGGTGACATCAATGATCTGGATGGGGGCTTGGGTGCGAAGGCTGATGTCGTGGTGTGAGATCTTCATCGTCAGCGGACGGCTCTCGGTCTCGGTCGGGATGCCGAAGCGTAACCCGACCGAGGCGAGATATCCAGGTTTCAGTCCGCAGCCTTTTCCGCCATGGCAGCCTGGGGCTGAGGCGGCGTCTCGGTGCGCGTCGCCTGGCTGACGGGTCTGGGTCTGGAACGAATCCCCAGCAGGTTCAGCATGAAGGGGAAGGCCAGGATCGCAAACAGGGCACCAAAGCCGATGCTGGCACCGATCAGGGCCAGATAGTCAATGCCGGCCAGGGCCGCCCAGCTGGATTTGGTGATGGTCGGCAGGGTGATCATGGAGAGTATGAAGATGAAGACTCCGAAGCCGACGGTCACATAGGCCGGTAGGATCCAGCAGGTCTTGCAGCCCGTGGAGCGCTTGAGGAAATAGAAGGTCAGTGCAAAGTCCAGCAGCAGGAACAGCCCGATAAACCACAGCCAGCCGCGAAAGAACTCCAGCACCACGGCCAGTAACCCCAGGATTGAAAATGCCATTGTCGATTCCTCTATAAAAAGTTCTGAAAAAGTCATCCCCGCATGAGCGGGAATCCAGGGATGTCATGCCCCCGTTGCAGATCGTCCTGCCGTCATTCCCGCGCAGGCGGGAATCCAGGGATGCCGTGCCCTTGTTGCAGATCGTCCTGCCGTCATTCCCGCGCAGGCGGGAATCCAGGGATGCCGTGCCCTTGTTGCAGATCGTCCTGCCGTCATTCCCGCGTAGGCGGGAATCCAGTCACGGACTGAAAATTCTGGACTCCCGCGTTCGCGGGAGTGACGGAAGGGGGCTTGCCCTGTGTTCCCCTCCGAATATGTGCTCAGGTGTAAATATGTATTCATCCGCGGAAAGTCGTACCGGGCGTCTCAGATACGGCCCCGGAGCATGGCTCGATAAGCGGCCAGCAACAGACGGTCCTTCATGACCCAGGGCACCCAGTGTTCCTGGTAGGGGCTGATGAAGGGGAAGGAAGGCTTCATGTTCAGATCGTAGTCGAATTCCACCAGGATGGCCTGACCCAGTTCGGTGATCAGGGGGCAGGAGGTATAGCCGTCGTAACCCGGATTGAGCTGACCGCCCTGGATGGTCCGGATCATGTTGTCCACCGCCACCGGCACCTGGGCCTTGACGCTGGCCGCGGTCTTGCCGATGGGGACGCCGTTGATGTCTCCGGCGCCGAAGACGTTGGGATAGCGCTTGTGCTGCAAGGTGAAACGGTCCACCTCCAGCCAGCCGGTGAAGGGGACCTCGCGGGCCGCCAGATCACTGTTGCGCAGGGAATCGGGGGCACTCATGGGCGGCACCACATGGATGAAATCATAATCCAGGGTTTCATCGCCCAGAGGGGTGGCAAAGGTGGCGGTCTTGCGCTCGGGATCGATGGCCCTCAAGGGGTGATCCCAGTGGATGTGGATACCCCGCTCGGGGAAGTTCTTGCGCAGGAAGTCGTCGGTGTGGGGCTGGGAGAACAGGCCGGTACCGGGGGGCAGATAGTGCATCTCGGCGCGATCCCGGGTGCCCCGTTCCTTCATCCGGCTTTCTGCGAGCATGGTGACCTTGAGTGGGGCGCCGGCGCATTTCATGTCGCCGCGCGGGCGGGTGAACAGGCCGACGCCGCCTTCATTCACGAACTGATCAATGAGTTGCCAGGTGCGCTCGGCCAGTTCCGGCTTGTCATAGACGCAGCCCACGCCCCGGTGACCGATCAGATTCTCCGACATGCCGTCAATGGCGGTGTAGTTCACCTGCAGACCGGTGGCCACCATGAGGAAGTCATAATCGACGGCACGGCCGGTCTCGGTCACCACCCGGTTATTGTCCGGGTCATACTCGGCGACCATGTCGTGAATCCAGTTGACGCTGGAAGGAACGTAGCGCCGGTTCCGATCCAGGAGCTTCTCCGTCTGCCATACGCCGGTACCCACCAGGGTCAGTCCGGGCTGATAATAGTGATCCTGACGGCGATCGATCAGGGTGATGTCCGCCCCATCCAGTTCCCGGGCCAGCCGGGTGGCGCAGGAGAGGCCGGCCGCACCGGCACCGACGATGACGATGCGGGCATTGGTGGGGACGGCCCGGGCGGCAGCCGGATACATCATGCCGCCGGTGCCCACGGCAGCCCCCGCCAGCAGGGCGCTGCCGCCGGAGAGTTTGAGGAAATCCCGGCGTGAGAGGCCGGATTGTTTCAGGGCGCGCTCAACCGCATCTTTTGCATGCTTGTCGTCTTGGTTGCTCATCTGTGCTTCATCTCCATTCCTGCTGGTGGCCGGCCGCAGTGCTCATCCGCTTAAGCCGGCAGGCCGGTGTGCTCGACTCGGGTCGATGCTTTATTGGATGGATTATAAGTATATTAACATGTTGTCGGCGCGTCGAATCTTCCGAACCGGTACAATGGCGCGTTAAATCCCAAACCCATGTCTTCAGAATCGGTAGGCCCTTTGGCCCGCCCTCGCGGAATGACTCCTATGAATGCTCATCCCAGTCCCATCCAGCCCATTGAGCTCAAGGGGCGCATGATCCTGGTATCCATTCTTCGCCTGCATGATGCGGATACGCATCGGCTGAACGAGGCGCTGGATGCGCGCATGCGTGAGGCCCCTGAGCTGATGCGAGACATGCCGCTGCTGATGGATGTGGAGCACCTGACGGATATCTCGGAGGAGGCCCTGACACAGGTGATCGAGATCGTGCGTCGGCGCGGGTTCAAGCTCATCGGCTTGCAGCAGGGGGCGGCGGCTCAGTCCATCGCGGCAAGGACGGCCCTGCCGCTGATCGTCCTGGGCAGCAAGGGTGGCGAGCTCCCGCTGCGCACGACGCAGCCTCCCCAAGCCGAGGCTGCGAATGAGCCCCCCCCCGTCGCACACAAGGAATCAGCACCGATACAGGCGCTGCATACGGCCTCGCTGGTGGTGAATCAGCCGGTACGATCCGGCCAGCAGGTCTATGCCCGGGGCGGAGATCTGATCGTTCTGGGGACGGTCTCGGCGGGGGCCGAACTGCTGGCCGACGGGCATATCCACGTTTACGGCACCCTGCGGGGCAAGGCCCTGGCCGGGGTGCGCGGCCTGGTGGGGGCAAAGATTTTTTGTCGGCGTCTGGATGCAGAACTGGTATCCATTGCCGGACATTATCGGATCGCGGAGGATATCCTTGATGCCGAACGGGGTGATAACAGGCTGGTGACCCTGGCCGGTGAGACCATCGATATTTCGGAAATCTAGCGCAAAATCTTCAAGGAGATGCAGGCTATATGGCACGCATTGTAGTAATTACCTCAGGCAAGGGTGGCGTCGGTAAGACCACCACGTCCGCGGCCCTGGCCACCGGCCTGGCCCTGGAGGGCCGCAAGACCGCCGTCATCGACTTTGACGTGGGTCTGCGCAACCTGGACCTCATCATGGGTTGTGAGCGGCGGGTGGTCTATGACTTTGTCAATGTGATCAATGGGGATGCCAACCTGCGCCAGGCGCTGATCAAGGACAAGCGTACGGACAACCTGTTCATCCTGCCCGCCTCCCAGACCCGCGACAAGGACGCCTTGACCGAGGCGGGGGTGGAGAAGGTGCTGGATGAACTGAGTCAGGAATTTGAATATATCGTCTGTGACAGCCCGGCCGGCATCGAGCGGGGCGCCCTGATGGCCGCTTATTTTGCCGATGAGGCCATTGTGGTAACCAATCCGGAGGTTTCCAGCGTGCGCGATTCGGATCGCATGCTGGGTATCCTGTCCAGCAAGACCCGCAAGGCGGAGCGGGGCGAGGGCGGTCTGCCGGCGAGGCTGCTGCTGACCCGCTATGCACCCGAGCGGGTGGAAAGGGGTGAGATGCTCAGCATGGAGGATGTCACCGAGATCCTGTCCATCGACATGCTGGGTGTGGTCCCCGAGTCCCAATCGGTGCTCAATGCGTCCAATGCGGGCATGCCCGTGATCCTGGACGAAGAATCCGACGCCGGACAGGCCTACCGTGATGCGGTGGCCCGTTTTCTGGGTGAAGACCGCCCGCACCGTTTTCTTTCCACGCAGAAGAAGGGGCTCTTCGGACGCCTGTTCAGGGGTTAGTGGCCATGAAAGGCATTTTCGATTATTTCCGTTCACCTCGACAGGGCAGTGCCAAGGTGGCCAAGGAGCGTCTGCAGGTGATCGTGGCACGGGAGCGGAGCCACCGCTCCGGCCCCGACTATCTGCCGGCCCTGCACCGGGAACTGCTGGAAGTCATCCGCAAGTATGTGCAGGTCGGGGATGAAGCCGTGCAAATGAGTCTGGAAAATCAGGGGAACTGCGAGATTCTGGAAGTCAACATTACCCTTTCGGAACCGGAGCGGCAGGAGTAGGTGCCGCAGGAGCGGTTGGAACGGCCGCTCCCTCATCCCCCCAATGCCAACTCCAACGCCCAGGGTCCGGGGCGACTGGGCACGGAACACAGCTGTTGCAGTCTGGTGACAAAGCGTTGCCGCGACATGGACACGGCCCCCATGCGAGTCAGATGTTCCGACGGGGTCTGGCAGTCCAGTAGCGGATACCCCCAATGGTCCAGGTGACGGCACAGGGCTACCAGAGCCACCTTGGAGGCATCCGGCACCCGGCTGAACATGGACTCACCAAAGAATACCCGCCCCATGCTTACCCCATAGAGCCCCCCCACCAGCGCGTCGTCTTCCCAGATCTCCACCGAATGGGCATGTCCGTTATGGTGTAGCTGGATGAAGGCCTGCTGCATCCCGTAAGTGATCCAGGTGCCGTGGACCCCGTGCCGGGGTCCTGCACATCCCTTGATGACTTCCGTGAAGGCCTGGTCGAATGTCACCCGGAAACGTTGCCGGCGCAGGATCTTGCCCAGGCTGCGGCTCACCTTCACCTGGGAAGGGTAGAGGATGGTACGGGGATCCGGTGACCACCAGAGAATGGGCTGACCCGCCTCGTACCAGGGAAAGATGCCATGACGGTAGGCATTGAGCAGCCTGGGCAGGCTCAGGTCGCCGCCGGCCGCCAGCAGGCCATTGGGTTCACGCAGGGCGCGGTCCACCGGCGGAAAGGATTCATCGCTCTGTCCGGGGTGCAGCCAAGTGAGGGAATGCATATCATTGTTGCCAGACATGGTCCAGTGATCCCTTTGGGTGTCCGAAGCACAGCCTAACCCGAGCCGGAGTCTGCTTCCACCCGGAACGGCGACAGACGCATCAGCTGCTCGCATTGAATCGCCATGGCCGCCTGCTCCCGTTGACAGAATGCAGCGACCGCGCCTCTGAGTCCCGGATGGGCAATCCAGTGCCCCGACCAGGTCCGGGTGGGCAGAAACCCCCGACTGATCTTGTGTTCTCCCTGGGCACCGGGCTCAAACCTCGCCAGACCCTGTTGTATGCAGTAGTCGATGCCCTGGTAGTAACAGGCTTCAAAATGCAGGGCGTCGTAATCCCGAATGCAGCCCCAGTAGCGGCCGTAGAGGGTGTCCTTGCCCCGGTAGCACAGGGCCGCCGCCACCGGCTCGCCGTCTTCCTCCGCCAGGAACATGACCACTTGTCGTCCCAGGGTACGGCCGGTTTCCCGGAAAAAGCCCGGACTCAGGGTGGGAATCCCCATCTTGCGTTCGAAGGTGCTCACGTAAAAGCGATGAAACACGGCCCACAAGTCTTCACTCACCTGATCACCGTGCAGCACCCGGATATCCAGCCCCTGTTCCTGTACGCGCCGCCGTTCACGCCGGACGTTTTTGCGCTTCTTGGCACTGAAACGTTCAATAAAATCGTCGAAATCCCGGTAATTCTCATTATGCCAGTGGTACTGGCAGCCCATGCGCAGGGTGAGGCCGGCCGCCTGCAGTGCCCGGCTGTCACCGTGTTCCGGGAACAGCACATGCAGTCCGGACAACTCGCCGGCGTGGGTCAGCTCGATGGCCTGCTGGATCAGCACCTGTTGCAACGCCTCCCGGTCATGGTCGGGGTGGACCAGCAGGCGGGGGCCGGTGGCCGGGGTATAGGGGATCGAGCAGACCAGCTTGGGGTAGTAGTTCAGTCCCGAACGCTGCCAGGCCTGTTCCCAGGCCCAGTCGAAGACGAACTCGCCGTAGTTGTTGGTCTTGATGTAGAGGGGTAGGGCGGCGACCAACTCACCGCCCGGTTGGCGCAGGGTGACATGCCGGGGATACCAGCCGAACCGGCTACCCAGGCAGTCATGGCGTTCCAGGGCACAGAGGAAGGCATGGCTGAGAAAGGGCTCATCCCGCCCGCCCAGGGCATCCCACTGTGAAGCGGGCAGGGCGGACAGGTCATCGCTGATGCGGCATTCCAGCAATCCCGGGTTATCCATGATGAAGACTCCGAGCACAATGTGGGACTGCCTGTCCGCGAAAAGCCTCAGCTTTCCAGAAAACGCTCCGCATCCAGGGCCGCCATGCAGCCGGAACCGGCCGAGGTCACCGCCTGACGATAGACATGATCCATCACGTCCCCGGCGGCAAAGACCCCTGGCACGCTGGTGGCCGTGGCATTACCATCCAGCCCGCTTTTCACCCGAATGTATCCATTGTTCATCTCCAGCTGTCCCTGGAAAAGATCGGTATTGGGTTGGTGGCCGATGGCGATGAAAACCCCCTGCAGCTCCAGGTCTCGGGTCTGCCCGGACGGCACACCCTTGATCCGCATGCCGGTCACCCCCATGTTGTCGCCCAGGACCTCATCCAGTACATGGTTCCACTCGATGCTCACCTTCCCCTGGCGCTCCTTCTCGAACAGCTGATCCTGCATGATCTTCTCCGCCCGCAGCTTGTCCCGGCGGTGGACCAGGGTGACATGCTCGGCGATGTTGGACAGGTACAGGGCCTCTTCCACGGCGGTGTTGCCGCCGCCGATTACCGCCACTCTTTGGCCGCGATAGAAGAAACCGTCACAGGTGGCGCAGGCGGAGACCCCCCGGCCCTTGAAGGCCTCCTCGGAGGGCAATCCCAAGTACATGGCCGAGGCCCCGGTGGCGATGATGAGGGCATCGCAGGTATAGATGCCGGTATCCCCGGTGAGGGTGAAGGGGCGCTGTTTCAGGTCGGCGGTATGGATGTGATCGAAGATGATCTCGGTATTGAAGCGTTCCGCGTGGCGCTGCATGCGCTGCATGAGCTCCGGGCCCTGTACCCCCTGATCGTCCCCGGGCCAGTTGTCCACTTCCGTGGTGGTGGTGAGCTGACCGCCCTGTTGCAGACCGGTGATCATGACCGGCTTGAGGTTGGCACGGGCAGCGTACACTGCAGCGGTATATCCGGCAGGGCCGGAACCGAGAATGAGCAGGCGGCAGTGTCTGGGGGCAGTCATGGTGATCGTTTCTCCTGGGGGCAATCTGGGGGTAATGATGGTGCGGTCAAAATCCGAGCCGCCTAATCTACTTTGAAGCCCCGTCGGCGCCAAGTCCTCGGCAAGATGTAGAATACCGCGCGAAGTCCCAAAAAAGGGACTTGAAACCCTTCAAAGGGTTAAACTCGATCGCTTACCCTGAATCTCGCACTCAAGCCCCCTGACACGACCTGACCATTGGCCAGAGCAAAATCCAAGAAAACGGCGGACAAGCCCGCCCGCAAGCCTACTTCCGCACCGCGACCCATCAGCGCCCATCTGCGCCGTGCCCTGCGCGAGGGTACCCTGCTGGTGCTGACGGCGGCGGCCGCCTACCTGTTCATCGCCCTGGCCAGTTACAGCCCCACCGACCCCGGCTGGTCCCAAACCGGGACCGGCATGAAGGTTACCAACCTGGGGGGCAGGGCAGGCGCTTGGTTTGCCGATGTGTTCTTCCATCTCTTCGGCTACCTGGCCTACCTGGCGCCGGTGGTGGTGGCCTACAGCGGCTGGCTGGTCTTTCGCGGCCGCAAGGATACCGGTGAGCTGGATCTGCATGCCCTGGGGGTGCGCTGGCTGGGGTTTGTCATCACCCTGACGGCCGGCTGCGGTCTGGCGACCCTGCACTTTCTTCCTGGCGCATTGCCCATGAATGCCGGCGGCATCCTGGGCGAGGTGATCGGCGAGGGGCTGGTGCCGATCTTTCACCTGTTGGGCGTCACCCTGTTCCTGCTGGCCCTGTTCCTGACCGGGGTGACCCTGCTCACGGGGTTGTCCTGGCTGTCCCTGATGGACCGACTGGGACGTTACACCCTCCAGGGCGTGAACTGGACCCTGGAACAGATCGCCCTGGCCTGGGAACGTCATGTCGGGCGGCAGGCCCGCAAGGAACGGGAGGCGAGGGAGAACGCCGTCCGAGCAGCAACGCCAAGGGAGGAGGAACCCCGCCCCCGGTCCCAGCCCAAGGTGGAACCCCGGATCGCCCCTCTGCAGGAACCCTTGCAGCCCCGCGAGGCGGAAAAACCCGCGCCGAAGATCAAGGCCCGGGTGGAACCGGTCCTGGAAGCGGTGTTGCCCACGCCGACCACCCCGCCCAAGCCCTCCGCGCCCAAGCGACAGGCTTCCCTGTTTGCCGCCGGCGAGATCCCCCCGGATGCCTTTCCGACCCTGGACCTGCTGGACGTCCCCAAGCCGCATGAAGGGGGGTATACCGAGGAAGACCTGCATCACATGTCCCGGCAGGTGGAGGAAAAGTTGCGCGACTTCGGGGTCCAGGTGGACGTGGTCGAGGTCCATCCAGGGCCGGTGATCACCCGTTTTGAACTGCAGCCGGCGCCGGGCCTGAAGGTGAGCCGGATCTCGGGGCTGTCCAAGGACCTGGCCCGGGCACTGTCGGTGATCAGTGTCCGCATCGTGGAGGTCATTCCGGGCAAGTCCACCGTGGGTCTGGAAATACCCAACCAGAAACGGGAACTGGTGAGCCTGTCGGAGATCTTCCGGGCGCCGGTGTTCGAAAAGGCCGGTTCCGCCCTCACCCTGGCCCTGGGCAAGGACATCAGCGGCCACGCAGTGGTGGCCGATCTGGCCAAAATGCCCCACCTGCTGGTGGCCGGCACCACCGGCTCGGGCAAGTCCGTGGGCATCAACGCCATGCTGCTCTCGCTGCTGTTCAAGGCCCGGCCGGACGAGGTGCGGTTGATCCTCATCGATCCGAAAATGCTGGAGTTGTCGGTCTACGAGGGCATCCCCCATCTGCTGGCCCCCGTGGTCACCGACATGAAGGACGCCTCCAACGCCCTGCGCTGGGGGGTGGCGGAGATGGAGCGCCGCTACAAGCTCATGTCGCAGATGGGCGTGCGCAACCTGGCCGGCTTCAACCGCAAGATCAAGGACGCCGCCGCCGCGGGCGAGCCCATCCCGGACCCCTTCTACAACCCGCAGACCGCCTTCGACCCGACGGCGGCGCCGCCGGAACTCAAGCCGTTGCCCTTCATCGTCATCGTGGTGGACGAATTTGCCGACATGATGATGGTGGTGGGCAAGAAGGTGGAGGAACTCATCGCCCGCCTGGCCCAGAAGGCGCGGGCGGCGGGGATCCACCTGATCCTGGCCACCCAGCGGCCTTCGGTGGATGTAATCACCGGCCTGATCAAGGCCAATATCCCTACCCGCATCGCCTTCCAGGTCTCCTCTCGGGTGGATTCGCGCACCATTCTGGATCAGATGGGGGCGGAGCAGTTGCTGGGACACGGCGACATGCTCTACCTGCCTCCGGGCAGCGGTCATCCGGTGCGCCTGCACGGCGCCTTCGTGGCGGACCACGAGGTCCATCACGTGGTGGACTTCCTCAAGGCCCAGGGGGAGCCGGACTATCTGGACGATGTGCTGGAGGAACCGGAATCCGGCGCCGCGGTCGTACCAGGACTGGAGCCCGTGGACTCCGGCGAGGACAGCGACCCCCTGTACGACCAGGCGGTGGCCATCGTGCTGGAATCCCGCAAGGCATCCATTTCCTATGTACAGCGCCGCCTCAAGATCGGTTACAACCGGGCCGCCCGGATGATCGAAGACATGGAGGCCGCCGGCGTGGTGAGCGCGCTGCAATCCAACGGCAACCGGGAAGTGCTGGCACCGGCACCCCAGGACTGAAGACGAGATGCCAAGACCCATGCGAGCCCTGTTTGCCCTGATGCTGACTGCCTGCCTGAGCCTGTCGCCGGTGCTGGCGGACGATGCCCGTGCCCGACTGGATCATTTCTTCCAGGAGATGACCAGTTTCGAGGCGGTGTTCGAACAGATGGTCATCAACGAGCGGGACGAGGTCCTGCAGCATGCCCAGGGCAAGGTCTATCTCAAGCGTCCCGGCCAGTTCCGCTGGGACTACCAGACCCCCTACAACCAGCAGATCGTGGCCGACGGCCAGTACCTGTGGACCTACGACGAAGACCTGGCCCAGGCCACGGTACAGGAGATGGGTGCTGTGCTGGGGCGTACGCCCATCATGCTGCTGTCCGAGCCCCGGGCGCTGGAGGAGGACTTCGAGGTGGCCTCCGAGGGCAGTCACCAGGGCCTGAGCTGGCTGTCCCTGACCCCCCATTCCGGCGACACCGATTTTCAGCGCATCCTCATCGGCCTGGACGAACGCACCGTGCGAATGATGGTGCTCTATGACCAGTTCGGCCAGCAGACCCGCATCCGCTTTGAAGACATGCAGCTCAACACCCGCATCCCCGATGCCCGTTTCCGCTTCGAGCCGCCGGCCGGAGTGGATGTGATGAGGAACTGAGCACCGCGACTGTCCGGCATCCATGACGGATCTCTTTTCCACTCCGGAACCCGACCGTCCCCTGGCGGATCGCATGCGTCCCCGGCGGCTGGAGGAGTACATGGGCCAGCAGCACCTGCTGGCCCCGGGCAAGCCCCTGCGCCGGGCCATCGAGGAGGACCGACTGCATTCCATGGTCTTCTGGGGGCCGCCCGGCACCGGCAAGACCACCCTGGCCCGGCTCATCGCCAACTATTGCGGCGCGAGATTCATCACCCTGTCCGCCGTACTTTCCGGGGTCAAGGACATCCGCGCCGCCGTGGACCAGGCCCGGGAGACCCGCCGGGTCGAGGGACGGGCTACGCTGTTGTTCGTGGACGAGGTCCATCGCTTCAACAAGTCTCAGCAGGATGCCTTCCTGCCCCACGTGGAAGACGGCACCATCGCCTTCATCGGTGCCACCACGGAAAACCCCTCCTTTGAACTCAATAACGCCCTGCTGTCCCGGGTGCGTACCTACGTGCTCAAGGGACTGGAAGCGGCGGACATCCGCGCCATCATCGACCGGGCCCTGGGCGACGAGACCCATGGCCTGGGCCGGCGGCACCTGACCATGGCCCCAGCCCTGCGCGACCTGCTGGCGGAACTGGCCGACGGCGATGCGCGGCGTGCCCTGAATCTGCTGGAGATCGCGGCCGACCTGGCCCGGGAAGGGGAGGCGGGGCCGGTGATTACGGAGGAGACCCTGGAGGAGGTGACCAGTCAGGGCCTGCGTCGTTTCGACAAGGGTGGGGAGCTGTTCTACGACCAGATCTCCGCCCTGCATAAATCGGTACGGGGCAGTGATCCGGACGCGGCGCTGTACTGGTTCTGCCGCATGATTGACGGTGGTTGCGACGTCGTCTACCTGGCCCGGCGCATCGTGCGCATGGCCAGTGAGGATATCGGTAACGC
>NZ_JAJNQM010000039.1:0-31354 GCF_022227785.1 Ectothiorhodospira lacustris
TGTGTCCACCCGGCCGGGCAGGGGATGGGGGGTGACGGCAGAGAGATTGTTCAGTGTTTCCACATATGAATTCACCTTGGCCTGTGATTTAATCCGCCCATGTTTCGACCCCTTGAGATCTTCGTCGGCCTTCGCTACACCCGTGCCAAGCGCCGCAACCACTTCATTTCCTTCATCTCCCTCATTTCCATGCTGGGGATTGCCCTGGGCGTCACCGCGCTGATCACGGTGCTGTCGGTGATGAACGGGTTCGAGAAGGAGCTGCGTGAACGCATCTTGGGCATGGCCTCCCACGCCACCATTGCCGAATTCGACGGGCGCCTGCGTCACTGGCCCGAGGTGATGGCCCAGGTGGAAGGGGCCGCCCGGGTCGTGGGCGTGGCGCCCTTCGTGGAGGCGGAGGGAATGTTTTCCAGCGGTCAGCAGGTCAGCGGGGCGATGATCCGCGGCGTCGTGCCCGACCTGGAAGCCCGGGTCTCCCGGGTGGGTGAACACATCGTCCTCGGCAGCATGGATGAATTGCAGCCGGGACGCTTTGGGGTGGTGCTGGGGCGGGAGCTGGCGCTGGCCCTGGGGGTGGGGGTGGGCGACAAGGTGACGCTGATCACTCCCCAGGCGGCGGTGACCCCCGTGGGCGTGCTGCCGCGTATGCGCCGTCTGGATGTGGTGGGGGTGTTCGAGGTGGGCATGTTCGAATATGACCGCAGCAGTGCCTTCATTCACCTGAACGATGCCCAACAGATCTACCGGATGGATGATGCCGTCACCGGCCTGCGCCTGAAACTGGATGACATGATGCGGGCACCGCTGATCGCACGGCAGGTAGCGTCGGAGCTGGAGGGGCGCTTCTGGGTCAATGACTGGACCCGCCAGCACGCCAATTTCTTCCGTGCCGTACAGACGGAAAAGACCGTCATGTTCATCATCCTGTCCCTGATCGTGGCGGTGGCGGCCTTCAATATCGTTTCCACCCTGGTAATGGTGGTGATCGACAAGCAATCGGACATTGCCATCCTGCGTACCCTGGGGATGACGCCGTTCTCGGTGATGCTGGTCTTCATGGTCCAGGGGACGTTGATCGGTGTGGTCGGTGCGGTGCTCGGGGTGCTCGGGGGGATCACGCTGGCCCTGAACGTGGAGACCATCGTCCCCGCCATCGAGTCCCTGCTGGGCCTCAAGTTCCTGTCGCCGGATGTGTACTACATCTCCGACCTGCCGTCCGACCTGAAGCTGCAGGATGTCACGCGGGTGGGCCTGCTGGCCTTCGGTCTGACGGTGATCGCCACCCTCTACCCGGCCTGGCGGGCCTCCCGCACCCAGCCGGCCGATGCCCTTCGATACGAGTAGCGGGAGAACGCATATGGTGGATTGGCAGATCGATACCCGAGGCCCGGTGATCCAGTGCCGGGGCCTTGGCAAGACCTTCGATGAAGGGGGCCTCAAGGTGGAGGTCCTGAGTGCCGTCGACCTGGAGGTCCAGCCGGGGGAAAAGGTGGCCATCGTCGGTACCTCGGGCAGCGGCAAGAGTACCCTGCTGCATCTGCTGGGGGGGCTGGATCTGCCTACCCAGGGTACGGTGAGTATCTGCGGCCAGGATGTGGCCCGGCTCTCCGACGCCCGACGCGGCAAGCTGCGTAACCGGCATCTGGGGTTCATCTACCAGTTTCATCATCTGTTGCCCGAGTTCACGGCGCTGGAAAACGTGGCCATGCCGCTGCTGATCCGTGGCGAGAACCCGGGGATGGCGGCGGATCGTGCCCGCAGTCTGCTGGAGCGGGTGGGGCTGACCAATCGGGTCGCCCACAAGCCGGGGGAACTCTCCGGCGGGGAGCGCCAGCGGGCCGCTATCGCCCGGGCCCTGATCACCGAGCCCCACGCGGTGCTGGCGGATGAACCTACCGGTAATCTGGACCGTGGGCGGGCGGAGGAGATCTTTCAGTTGATGCTGCGTCTGAATCGCCAGTTGCGCACCGCCTTTGTGGTGGTCACCCACGACATGCAGCTGGCGGAGCGCATGGACCGGGTCATGATGCTGGAAGAAGGGCGGCTAAGGCCCCTGCGCCGGGCACCGGCGCCTGCATAGGCAGGTTTTCGGGAATATCCCGAATCAATCTTTGCCTTATCCCACAACTATTCCTTCATCTCTCAGGTCATTTCCTTATCTCACAGGTCATTTCCTTATCTCGCAGGTCATGCCCTATCTCACAGGTCATGCCCTATCTCACAGGTCATGCCCTTATCTCGCAGGTCATTCCCGCGAAAGCGGGAATCCAGGTTATAGACTGAAGGCTCTGGGCTCCCGCTTTCGCGGGAGTGACGGCAGGGAGGTACGGGAGTGACGGCAGGGAGGTGCGGGAGTGATGGCAGGGAGGCTATTCAGAGCTATCTTATGGATCGGTGGGGGGAGAAGAGGATTCCCGGCGGCGTCCGAGCCGGGGCAGGCGCCGTCGCTTGAGATCCAGGCGCCGCACGATGTGCAGCCGCCATAGCAGCCGTATGGTGATGTATCCCGCCAGTCCGGCGATCACGCTCATCACCAGACTGCCCAGCAGCAGCGGTTTCCAGATCACCACCAACTCTCCGGTGAACCAGGACAGGTTCAACTCAAAGGAAAAACCCCGCCGTGGCTCACCCATCAGGAACCGCCCGATGGTGTAGGCGGCGTAATAGATGGGGGCCATGGTGAGGGGGTTGCTGATCCAGACCAGCAGCACGGAAATGGGCAGGTTCACCCGCACGATGATCGCCAGAGCGGCTGCTGTCAGCATCTGGGCCGGGATCGGCAGAAAGGCCACGAACAGACCGACGCCGAAGGCCCCCGCCGCGGACCGTCGGTTCAGATGCCACAGGTTGGGGTCATTGAGCACCGCGCCGAAAAAGCGCAGGGATTCATGCTCCCGTACTTTGTGGTAGGTTGGAAACAGGCTCTTGATGAGCTTTTTTGCCATGGATTCTTGCACGGTTCAGGGTGCCGCGGCCCCGCGACGGATGCCACGGGCGGGCCGCCCATTATGGATGCTTTTCCAGGGAGCGGAAGATGCAAAGCCAGGCCTTGGCGTTTCTTCTCGGGGTGGTGGCTCTCCACAGCCTCCCCCATCTGCCCGCGCTTGCGTGGGTCGTTGTCTGCCTGGCCGTGCCCCTATTCTACAGATTCATGCCTTCGGCGCGATGGCCGGCCATCGCCCTGTTGGGCTTTTCATGGGCCTTGTTGCACACTCATCTGGTGGCCGGTCCATGGCTGCCCGCGGGACTCTCCGGACAGGACATGACCCTGATCGGGGTGGTGGATTCCCTGCCGGAAGCACTGGATCGCGGGGTTCGCTTCGGTTTTCGGGTCGAAGGTTGGGCGGACGGCGCCTGCGACCCGGACGAGAGGTTGCCCCGGCGGGTGCGGGTGGCCTGGTACGGGCAGTCTCCCGACATGGTGCCCGGGGAGCGCTGGCAACTGACCCTGCGCCTGCGCCGGCCCACGGGGTTTCGCAATCCCGGCGGCTTCGATTATGAGGGCTGGCTGTTTCGCCAGGGTTACGGCGCCACCGCCTATGTGCGAGAGACGGACTCGGCGCGGCGGCTGGGCATGGATGACCGTCCGATCCATCGACTGCATCGCCTGCGGGCCGATCTGGTCGAGCGGATGGAACTGGTGCTGGACGAGCGCCCCTACGTCGGGATTCTGCGGGCACTGGCGGTCGGGGATCGGTCCGGTATCGGGCCGGAGCAGTGGACCACCTTGATTGATACCGGCACCAACCATCTGATGGCCATCTCCGGCCTGCATGTGGGGCTGATGGCGGGGATGGGGTATGGCCTGATGCTCTGGGGCTGGCGACGGGTGCCAGGGCTGGCGCTGCGGCTGCCCGCTCAGCGGGCGGCGGTGATCGGTGCCCTGATCTGCGCCGCCGGTTATGCGGCCTTGGCCGGATTTGCCGTCCCCACCCAGCGGGCCCTGGCCATGCTCGTGGTGGCCCTGGGTGCCCTGTGGCTCGGGCGCGTGGCCCGGCCGGGCCGGACCCTGGCACTGGCGCTCCTGGTGGTGCTGTGTCTGGATCCGCGTGCGGTGCTGGATGCCGGGTTCTGGCTCTCCTTTGCCGCCGTGGGGGTGATCCTCTATGCCATGACGGGGCGGCTGCAGAGGCCCAGGGGGGTCGCAGCGGTCCTGCGTATCCAGTGGGTGGCGGGGGTGGGGCTGCTGCCCCTGACCCTGGTGATGTTCCAGCACGGGTCGCTGGTCTCGCCACTGGCCAACCTGGTGGCCGTGCCCTGGGTCAGCGTGGTGGTCGTCCCCCTCACCCTGGGCGGCGTGCTGCTGGCTCCGCTGATCCCCTGGGCCGCGCAGTGGTGTTGGCTGGCGGCCCATCTGGCCGTTAGCCTCCTGTGGCCGCTGCTGGAGCACATGGGATCATGGCCCTGGTCCCTATGGCGGGCGGCGCCGCCGTTCTGGACCTTGTGGCCCGCCCTGCTGGGGCTGGCCCTGATCCTGGCGCCCCGTGCCCTGCCCGCCCGCTGGCTGGGGGTGTTCTTGCTGCTGCCCATGCTCTGGCCGATCAGGCCGTCACTGCAGCCCGGTGAATTCCGGCTCACCGTGCTGGATGTGGGGCAGGGGCTGGCCACGGTGGTGCAGACCCGGGACCATACCCTGGTCTACGATACGGGGCCGCGCTTTAGCCCACGCTTTGATGCCGGTTCGGCGGCGGTGGTCCCCTATCTGCGGCATCTGGGAAGGGGGCAGGTGGACCGGCTGGTGGTCAGCCATGGCGACAACGATCATATCGGCGGTGCCCACGCCATCCTTGACAGTCTTGCGGTGGGCGAGGTATTGAGCCGCTCTCCGGTGCGGCTACCCCATGCCCGGAGCCGGGAATGCCTGCGGGGCGAGGCCTGGCAATGGGACGGGGTGACGTTCCGGATGCTGCATCCGCCGCGGGGCTGGGGGGATGATAATGACTCCTCCTGCGTGCTCCATGTGAGCGGCCCCGGTGGTTCGATGCTGTTGCCGGGGGATGTGGAGCGCCTGGGGGAGGCCGTGCTGGTGCGCGGCGAAGGGAAGGGACTGGCCGCGGATGTGTTGGTGTTGCCTCATCACGGTTCCAGCACGTCCTCGTCGGAGGCCCTGCTGGACCGGGTCTCACCCCAACTGGCCCTGGTGAGCACCGGTTTTGAAAACCGCCTGGGACACCCCCATGACGAGGTCCTGGCCCGGTTGAGGACTCGCGGGATTCAGTGGCTGGACCCGGTCCATGAAGGCGCCCTGCGGGTGGACTTCGTGCCGGGGGAGGGGGTGACGGTGCAGCCGGGCCACCGCCATGCGGCGCGTCGCCACTGGCACCGCTGAGGGGCCGGCACGTCATTCCCGCGCAAGCGGGAATCCAGCAGATGACAGCCGGCAGATACGTCGTTCCCGCGCAAGCGGGAATCCATCGATCGAATACAGGAATAAAAAGGTAATTTGATGATCGCCAGCCTGAGCACCGGGATGATCCTGGGGTTTTCCGCCGGGATGGCGCCGGGTCCCTTGCTGGCCCTGGTGATCTCCGAAACCCTGCAATATGGTGCCCGTGCCGGGATCAAGGTGGCCCTGGCGCCGGTGCTGACGGACCTGCCCATCATCCTGCTGACCCTGTTCGTGCTCAGCCGGCTCTCGGGACTGGATACGCTGTTGGGACTGATCTCCCTGGGAGGCGGGGTGTTCCTGTGTTACCTGGCTTGGCAGGGACTGACATTTTCCGGCAGTCCCATGGGGGCGGAGGCGGCACCCCGGGAACGGTCACTGCAGAAGGCGGTGCTGGTCAATGTCCTGAGTCCACACCCCTATCTGTTCTGGCTAACCGTGGGAGGCCCGGTCACGGTCAGGGCGCTGGAACACGCCTGGTTTGCCGGCGCCGCCTTCATCGGCAGCTTTTACCTGCTGATGGTGGGCGCGAAGATGGGCATTGCCGTGTTGGTCGGGCGATCAAGGCGGCTACTTTGCGGCAGGCCCTACATCTACACCATGCGTGCCCTGGGTGGGATGCTGCTGCTACTGGCCCTGTTCCTGCTCCATGATGGGTTGGTGCTGATCGGCGTGATCCTGCCCTGACCCGGTACGGGTCCCGGAGCGCGGCTTGTACTGCTGACGAATCTGTCCATGCCGTCGTTCGATCTCCTGGCGCAGTTCCCGGCGCATGGCGGCATTTTCGTACCGGCGTCGCTCGGTGGGGGTCTCGATCTCAAGTGAAGGGACCCGGACCGGGCGACCGTTCTCGTCCACCGCCACCATGGTGAAGTAGGAGGTCATGGCGTGGCGGCTCTGGTGCCGGATGATGTCCTCGGCAATCACCCGGATGCCTACTTCCATGGAGGTCTTGCCGGTGTAATTGACCGAAGCCATGAAGGTCACCAGTTCCCCGACGCGCAGGGGTTCGCGAAAAAAGACCTGGTCCACCGACAAGGTGACCACGTAGTTGTTGGAATAACGCGCCGCGCAGGCATAGGCCGCCTGATCCAGCAGTCGGAGCGTGGCGCCGCCGTGGACATGCCCGGAAAAGTTGGCCATATCCGGTGTCATCAGCACGCTCATGGTGAGGGTCTTCTGCTGTTTTTCCATTTTTCCTTCAAGCCCTTGTTTCAAGTATCATGCCCTCCAGTCCAATCAACCCGGAGTGATGCAAGACGTGTTTGAACTGGTCAAGGCCGGTGGCTGGCTGATGCTGCCCATCATCGCATGTTCGGTGATTGCGCTCTCCATCGTGATCGAGCGCTTCTGGACTTTGCGCCGCCGCCGGGTCATCCCGTCCCAGCTGGTGGTGCAGATCTGGCAGTGGATCCAGGCCGGTGAACTGGACGATGCCCGCATCCGCACCTTGCGGGAGGGTTCGCCCCTGGGTCGTATCCTGGCCACCGGGCTCGTCAATCGGCGCAGCTCGCGGGAGGTCATGAAGGAGACCATCGAGGAAACCGGTCGTCGCGTGGCCCATGAGTTGGAGCGCTTTCTCAATACCCTGGGTACCATCGCCGCCATCACCCCTCTGCTGGGTTTGCTGGGTACCGTCGTCGGCATGATACAGGTGTTTTCCGTCATCACGGCAGTGGGCGTGGGCAGTCCCGGTGAATTGGCCGCCGGTATCTCCCAGGCCCTGATCACCACAGCGGCGGGGATCTCCGTGGCCATTCCCGCCATGATCTTCCATCGCTATTTTCGCGGCCGGGTGGATGAACTGGTGCTGGACATGGAGCAGGAGGCCATCAAGCTGGTGGAAGTGCTCAAAGGAGAACGGGTGGCCGCACCCGGGGTGAAGCCGTCTTGAATTTTCGTCGTCGACAGACCGAGGAGATCGGGGTCAACCTCACACCCCTGATCGATGTGGTGTTCCTGCTGCTGATCTTCTTCATGGTGTCCACTACCTTTGACCGGCATTCCGTGCTGCAGCTGGAACTGCCCCGCGCCGAATCACCGGAACAGGAGAGTCCGCCCAGCGCGCTGGACCTGGTGATTGATGCCCAGGGACGCTATTTCCTGGATGGCGCCGAGTTGGTCAATACTCGCCCCGAGACCCTGCGGGCGGCAATGGTGGAGCTCCTGGCAGGCCGGGCGGATATGCCCCTGGTGATCCGGGCCGATGCCCGCACCCCGCACCAGTCCGTGGTCACCGCTATGGACGTGGCCGGCCGCCTGGGGGTGTCCCGCCTGTCCATCGCCACCCTGGGTGGTGACCCGGAATGAGTCGTCATTCATCACTGCCCGGACAGACCCAGTATCAGATCCCCGGCGTGGAGGTCTATCGTCGGCTGCTGTCCCATTCCCTGAAATACTGGCCCTATCTGCTGATGGCCCTGGTGGCCATGCTCATCACCGCCGCCACCGAGACCGGCTTCGCGGCCCTGATGCGGCCTCTGATGGACGGCAGTTTCGTGGACCGAGACCCGGATGCCATCCGCTGGATCCCCTTGGCCATTATCGGCATCTTCTTCATTCGCGGCGTGGCGGAGTTCGTGTCCAATTACACCATGAAGTGGGTCGGGCGGCAGGTGGTCAAGGAACTGCGCGGGCGCATGTTCCGGCACCTGTTGCAGATGCCCGTGTCCTATTTCGACCGCAACGCCGGTGGCCAGCTCATTTCCCGCCTGACCTACAACGTAGAGCAGGTGGCGGCGGCCTCCACCGACAGCATCACCATCCTGATCCGGGATACGGTCACGGTACTGGGTCTGCTGGGCTGGATGCTGTATTTGAACTGGAAGCTCACCATGGCGGTCCTCATCGTGGCCCCGGCGGTGGCCTTTGCGGTCAGCCGGGTGACCCGGCAGTTTCGCAAGATCAGCCGGCGTATCCAGGCTTCCATGGGAGATGTGACTCATGTGGCCGGGGAGGTGATGGACGGCAACCGGGTGGTCAAGATCTTCGGTGGGGAGGGCTATGAACAGTCCCGCTTCGATGAGATCAACGAACGTAACCGTCGCCTGCACATGAAGATGGTGGCCACCCAGGCCAGCAACCTGCCCATCATCCAGTTCTTCGTCGCCATCGCCTTGGCCCTGATCGTCTGGATCGCCACCCATGAGTCCCTGCTGCAGGACGTCTCGGTGGGAACCTTCGTCTCCTTCATCACCGCCATGCTGCTGCTGCTGACGCCCATCCGCCGCCTGGTGAACGTGAATGCCATGTTGCAGAAGGGTATCGCGGCCGGGCAGAACATCTTCGGTCTGCTGGATGAGCCCCTGGAACGGGATCAGGGCACCCTGTCCCTTGAGCGGGCCGGGGGGGAGATCCGGTTGCAAGGCGTGAGCTTCAGCTACGACGCCGCCAAGGGGGATGTGCTGCGGGAGATCGATCTTGAGGTGGCCCCGGGAGAAACCGTGGCCCTGGTGGGGCGTTCCGGCAGCGGCAAGACCACCCTGGTCAACCTGTTGCCTCGTTTCTATGAACCCCAGCGGGGCGAGGTGCTGCTGGACGGGGTGGACATCCGCCGGTACCGCCTGGCCGATCTGCGTCGCCAGATCGCCTATGTGGGTCAGCATGTGACCCTGTTCAACGACACCATCGCCAACAACATCGCCTACGGTAGCCAAGTGGATCCCTCCGATGAACGCCGGATCCTGGCGGCGGCAGAGGCGGCCCAGGCCATGGAGTTCATCCGCCGTCTGCCCGAAGGGCTCAACACCATGGTGGGGGACAACGGGGTCTTGCTCTCCGGCGGTCAGCGCCAGCGTCTGGCCATCGCTCGAGCTTTGCTCAAGGACGCCCCCATCCTGATCCTGGACGAGGCCACCTCGGCCCTGGATACGGAGGCCGAACGGCATATCCAGAGGGCGCTGGACAACCTGCTGCGCAATCGCACCACCCTGGTCATCGCGCACCGCCTGTCCACAGTGGAAAAGGCGGACCGCATCGTGGTGATGCAGGAAGGACGCATCCTGGAGACCGGGAGCCATCGGGACCTGTTGGCCCGGGACGGCATGTATGCCCGCCTGCATCGCCTGCAGTTCAATGATGTCGGGATGGAATAGGTCTTGAGACGGGGGGCGTGCGGCCGGTGAAATCCCTGGATCATTACTGGAACGACCGCAACCCGGTCGCCCTGGCCCTCTATCCGCTGTCGCTGCTCTACACCGCCGTGGTCCTGCTCAACCGGGCCCGGCATCGCCGCCGCAATCGCTATCGTCCCCGGTTGCCGGTGCGGGCGGTGATCGTGGTGGGCAACCTGACCGTGGGGGGAGCCGGCAAGACGCCCATGGTGGTCTGGCTCTGCGGTCTGCTCAAGGACCACGGCTACCGTCCCGGGGTGGTCAGCCGGGGGTACGGGGGGCAGGCCCGGCACTGGCCTCAGCCGGTCACGCTGGAAAGCGATCCGACCCAGGTGGGGGACGAGCCGGTGCTGATCGCCATCCGCGGCGGTTGTCCGGTCTATGTGGACCCGGATCGCAACCGGGCGGCGCGGGCGCTGCTGGCGGCCCATGACTGCGACGTCATCGTCGCCGATGACGGCCTGCAGCATCATGCTCTGCAGCGGGATCTGGAGATTGTCATGGTGGATGGCCAAAGACGCTTCGGCAACGGCCTGTGCCTGCCGGCGGGTCCGTTGCGCGAGCCGCCGGGACGACTGGACGAGGTGGACTTCGTGGTGGTCAACGGCCCGCCCCGTCCCGGCGAGCAGACCATGCAGCTCACCGGCCGTATGGCCCTGTCGGTGCGACGGCCGGAGCAGGTCATGTCCCTGGATGCCCTGGCTGGCCGGCGGGTCCATGCCCTGGCCGGTATCGGTCATCCGCCCCGTTTCTTCGACATGCTCGCGGCGGCCGGTCTGGAAGTGATCCCCCACGCCTTTCCGGATCATCATCCCTACACGGTGGATGAGATACGCTTTGATGACGGTCTTCCGGTACTGATGACCGAGAAGGATGCCGTAAAATGCCGGGGCATGGCCGGCCCCGAACACTGGTTTGTACCCGTCAGCGCCGTGCCCGAGCCGGCCCTGGCATCGGCAATACTGCGCGCGGTCCAGGCCCTGGATCGCCTTCACAGCTTGAGGTAATGGAACGATGGACAAACGCTTGCTCGATATTCTGGTCTGCCCGGTCACCAAAGGTCCCCTGATCTATGACAAGGACCGCGGCGAACTCGTCTCACGCGGCGCCCGGCTGGCCTATCCCATCCGCGACGACATCCCGGTGATGCTGGAGGACGAGGCCCGCCGGTTGACGGAAGAGGAGCTGGAGAAGTGGAAGGAAAAGTGACCCGCCCAGGGTCATCGACGGTCGTCGTCACAGGGGGGAAGTACTGAATGTCCTTCAAGGTGGTCATCCCGGCTCGCTATGGCTCCACGCGCCTGCCCGGCAAGCCGCTGGTGGATCTGGCGGGCAAGCCCATGGTGCGCCACGTCTGGGAGCGCGCCCAGGCCAGCGGGGCAGAGGATGTGGTCCTGGCCACGGACGATGCCGGGATCGAGGCGGCCGCCCGGGCTTTCGGTGCCCGGGTCTGCCTGACCTCGGTGCACCATACTTCCGGCAGCGACCGCATCGCGGAAGTGGCGGCGCGGATGGACTGGCCGGATGACGCCATCGTGGTGAACCTGCAGGGGGATGAGCCCCTGACACCCCCCTCTATCGTGCGCCAAGTGGCCGAGAATCTGGCGGCCCATCCCGAGGCCGTGATCGCCACCCTGTGCACCCCTATTACCCGGGCGGCCCAGCTCTATGATCCCCACACCGTCAAGGTGGTGCGGGATGCTCGGGATTTTGCCCTCTATTTCAGTCGTGCCCCGATTCCCTGGGAACGGGATGCCCTGGATATGGAGGTGTCACCGGCCCTGCAGGTCTGTCGGCGTCATATCGGCCTGTATGCCTACCGGGTGGGGTATCTCAAGTGCTTCACCCGCATGGAGAGCTGCGCCCTGGAGCGGATTGAGAGTCTGGAGCAGTTGCGGGCCCTCTATCATGGGGCAAGGATCCACGTGGGCACGGCCCTGGAAACTCCGCCGGCGGGGGTGGACACCCAGGAGGATGTGGAGCGGGTCACCCTGGTGCTGCGCCAGACCTAGTTGGAGGGAGAGGGCGCGTGCAGGCGTCGGGCGCGCCACCACCTTGCCAGCAGGCCATGGCGGGGGGCCAGCAGCAGGCTGACCAGGAACAGGCCCGCTGCCACCAACACGATGGCGCCTCCCGATGCCACGTCCAGCCGGAAGGACAGGTAGAGTCCTACCACCGATGCCGTCACCCCCACGGCCACCGACAGCAGCATCATGGTGGTCAGCCGTTCCGTCAGCAGATGGGCGGTGGCCCCCGGGGTGATGAGCATGGCCACCACCAGAATGATCCCTACCGTTTCCAGGCTGGCGACGATGGTCAGGGTCAGCAGCAGGATCAGCCCGTAATGGATCAGCCCGGTGTTGAAGCCCAGGGCCTGGGCCTGCATCGGGTCGAAGGTGTACAGCAGCAGCGGCCGGTAGAAGGCCCACACCGCCAGCAACGCCACCACTCCCGAGAACAGGGTCAGCAGCAGGGCCGGATACTGGACCCCCAAAACATTGCCGAACAGGATGTGCATGAGATGGGTGTTGGTGGCGATCTTGCTGATGATGACCACCCCCAGGGCAAAGGCCGCCGTGAACATCAGGCCCATGGCGGCATCCGCCTTGAGGCGGGTATGCCGTTCCAGGGCACCGATACCCACGGAGGTCAGGGCGCCGGCGATGAAGGCACCGATGAAGAAGGGCCAGCCCAGCAGATAGGCAATGGCTACGCCGGGCAGGACCGCATGGGAGATGGCATCTCCCAGCAGCGACCAGCGCTTGAGCACCACAAAGCAGGACAGCAGGCCGCAGATGGCACCCACCAGGATGGCGGTGAGCAGGGCGCGCTGCATGAAGCCGTAGCTGAAGGGTTCCGCCAGGGCATCGGGCAGCAGGCCCACCCCCAGCATGAGTACCGCCAGCAGACCGTCGATCAGCCCGATGCCCAGGGTTTCCAGCGTCTCCATCACGGGAAGGCCTCCAGAGGTGGGTCGCGCCGGGCCACCGGCCGCCAGCCGGCCACCGCCGTGCGTGCCAGCATCTCGTCCACCAGCATGTTATCGGGCGCGCCCATACCCACGATGGTGCGATTGATCAGCAGCACCTGGTCGGCATAGCGCCGGGCACTGTCCATGTCGTGGGTGACCATCACCACCGTGCGGCCGGCGGCCCGCTGCCGGGTCAGCAGGTCCAGGATCAGCCGTTCACTGGCGGCATCCACCCCGGCCAGGGGTTCGTCCAACAACAGCAGCCGGGCTTCCTGGGCCAGCGCCCGGGCCAGCAGCACGCGCTTTTTCTGGCCGCCGGAGAGGGCGCCGATGGGGCGGTGGGCGAAATCCTGCATGTTTACCGCCTGCAGGGACCGGTGCACCACGTCCCAGTGGCGGGGGTGGGTCCAGCGGGGGGGCAGCAGTCGGCGCCACCAGGGATCACCGCGCATGTGGCCGAAACGTCCCGTCATCACCGTGTCCTGCACGGAGATGGGGAAATCCCATTCCACCGCCTCCTGCTGGGCCATGTAGGCGATATACCCCAGGCGGCGCTGCCGGGACGGCGCATCACCCAGCACCGTGACTTCTCCGCTCAGCGGCTTCATCACCCCCAGCAGGATGCGGAACAGGGTGGACTTGCCGGCGCCGTTGGGACCGATGATGGCGGTCCACTTGCCCGCAGGCAGGGCGATGTCCACGTCTTCCAGCACCGACTGGCCGTCATAGGCCGCGCTGAGTCCTTTCACTTCCACGGCCATGGGTTTGGAGGGCAGTCTCAAGACCACGTCGATGTCCTCATTGTGCCCCCAGATGCCGACGCAGCAGGGCGGCGTTATGACGCATCATGGCCGCATAATCCTCGGCGCCGCTACCGGGTCCTCCCAGGGAGTCCACATAGAGCGGACCGGCCACGGCGATGCCGGTGTCGGCGGCCACATTGCGCACATACCGATCCGTGATGGTGCTTTCCCAGAACAGGGCCCGTGGCCGGTGTTCGCGCACCCGATCTACGATCCGCATGATCTGCCTGGGGGAGCCCTCGGTTTCCGCATTGGTTCCCCAGACGCCGTCATGCTCGAAACCGTAGGCGGCGGCAAAATAGACGAAGGCGGCCTCGCTGGTGATCAGCAGGCGCTGATCCTCCGGGATGGCGGCCAGGGACCGACCGAGTTCTTCATGCAGGGCCAGCAGGCGTTGTTCCAGCCGGTCGGCACGTTGCCGGAAATCTTCCGCCCGCTCGGGCCATTGCTTGGCCAGGGCTGCGGCGATGGCATGGCCGTAGGCGGACGCCGCCCGCGGATCCATCCACAGGTGTGGATCTGGCACACCTGCGAACTCACCGGTGATGATGGGCCGGGTCTCGAATCCGGACGCTTCGGCGACGGCGATCACGGGGGTCCGGGTGCGCACGGTGCCTTTCACTTGGGGCATCCACTGTTCCAGATTCAAGCCGTTGTAAAAGACGATATCCGCCCGTTCCAGGGACATGAAGTTCCGTGGGGTGAGTTCCCAGTCGTGGACCTCGGCGCCCACCGGGGTGAGCACGTCAACGGTGATGTCCTCACTGGCGACTTCCCTGACCAGGTCGCCCAGTATGGAGAAGGTGGCCACCACCCGGTCCTCCCGCGCCCCGGCGGGGGCGGTCCAGGCGGCCAGGAGTAGGAGCAGGGTGAGCAGGCTGGTGCGGAACATGGAGGTAATCCTTTTGGGTGGCGTTCTTTTTTGATAATTAGACTTATTCAATATTATAAGTTCCACGTCGTTCCTCTTTTGTCGCCCCAATGCCCCCTTCGTTACTCCCGCGACAGCCAGCGCGGGAATGCCGGATTCGGAGCATCCCCTTCGGGAAAAGGGCTTATCATTTTCCCGTCCGTCTGATTTAGAATCGCCTCCCATGAATCCTCCCCCCATGGCTCGCCACTTTGATGTGGTCATCATCGGCGCCGGTGCCTCCGGGCTCATGTGCGCCGCCGCCGCCGGCACCCGCGGCCGGCGCGTGCTGGTGCTGGACCATGCCAATAAGGTGGGCAAGAAGATCCTCATGTCCGGCGGCGGGCGCTGCAATTTCACCAATCGTCATGTGGGGCCGGACAACTATCTGTGCCGTAATCCCCATTTCGTCAAATCCGCCCTGAGCCGCTATACCCCGGCGGACTTCATTGCCCTAGTGGAACGTCACGGCATCGCCTATCACGAGCGCAGCCATGGACAGCTGTTCTGCGATCATTCCGCCAAGGATATCGTCCGTATGTTGCTGGACGAGTGCGAGGCCGCTGGTGTGCGTGTCGAGACCCGCAGTCCGGTCAGCGACCTGCGGATCGGTGAGCCTCATCGACTGTCGTCTCCCCTGGGCCCGGTGAGCTGCGAGTCCCTGGTGATTGCCACCGGCGGGTGCTCCATTCCCACCCTCGGGGCCACCGACTTCGGCATGGCACTGGCACGCTCCCTGGGCATGAGGGTGCATCCGCCCCGGCCCGCCCTGGTGCCCCTGACCCTGTCCGGACGCACCCTGGAGCGGGTGCGCGATCTCTCCGGCATCGCCCTGGAGGCGCGGGTGACCGTGGCGGGCCACGCCTTCAGGGAAAACCTCCTGTTCACCCACCGCGGACTCAGCGGTCCCGCCGTGCTGCAGGCCTCTTCCTACTGGGAACCGGGTCTGCCGGTGGAGATCGACCTGTTGCCGGATCTGGACCTGCTGGCCTCCCATCTCGACCGGCTTCGCCGCGAGCGACCCAAAATGGCCCTCAAGACCTGGCTGGGGCAGCACCTGACCCGACGGGTGGCCCAGCGCTGGTGCGAGTGCTGGATGGAGGACAAGCCGCTGGAGCAACTCACTGCCGTGGATATCGAGGCGGTGGAGGCCGCCTGCAAGCGCTGGACCGTCTGGCCCTCCGGCACGGAAGGGTATCGGACTGCCGAGGTGACCGTGGGCGGGGTCGACACGGAGGCCCTGTCGTCGAAGACCATGGCCTGCCGGGACCGGCCGGGGTTGTATTTCATTGGTGAGGTGATGGACGTGACGGGGCATCTGGGCGGCTACAACTTTCAGTGGGCCTGGTCATCGGGCCACGCGGCGGGGCAGTGCGTGTAAGGTTCGCCCGGCCCGCCTACCGCCGCCCATAGCGCTGTTCCCTCACCGCCGCCACATGTCCCGACTCATGGCAGGCCGTGCAGCTGCCCGTCGCCGCCATGTAGCCCTCATGCCGGGCCAGGAAGAAGGGCTGATGGACCGCCGCCGTCTCCGTCAGGTGGCAGCCCTTGCAGTTGGCCTGGGTCTTTTCGGGGTATGAGGGTAGCCGGTCGTGGTGGGGGTCCCGCTGTCCTGTGAAGACCAGGAACATCTTGCGCGCGCCTTGCACCTTGTCCCGCACGAAGCCCCCCGTGTGGCAGTCCAGACAACCCACCTCGGGGTGTTGCCCCTGATCCCAGGAGACCTTCTCGTAGGCGTGACAGCTGCTGCAGAAGGCATCGGTGGTGGTCATGTGGTGCCCGGCGGTGCCCCCCAAGGCCAGCAATGCCAACAGGATGAGGAGCGCGGCCATGGTCCGGAACATCTTCATCATTCTGTCCTTCCCGCTCGGGCGGGCCGACCGGCCCGCCGGTGGTCTCGGTCTCAACGCAGACGCTGGTTACCGTCCCAGATCAGCTCTGCTTCCGGCAGCAGGGGCAGATAGCCGAGCCAGGGGTGGCTCTCCAGATGAGCCGGATCCTGCTGCAGCTTGCGGCTGTGTTCCCGGATGGGCGGGACCAGTTCACCGATGGGGCGGTCCATGGATTCGGCAATGGCATGGCCGGTGGCCCGAATCGCCAGCTGTATCGCCTCGTCGCTGTACTGCTGGGAAGAAGCCAGTGTATCCAGGGCCTTCACCGGATTGTGGGCGCCGGCGCTGTTCTCGGCGGAGACGTAGTCCCAGAACCATTGTCCCTTGCGCACCTTTTCCCTGGCCTGAGTCAGCAGGACCTGATCCACACCGGGCCATTCCATGGCCTGACGCACGGCCTCGTGGGCGCGCACGGACTTTTCCTGGGCGATGTTGAGCTGACGCCATACCCGGGCCTGATTGTATTCGGTGCGCTGCTTGAGCTGGGCCGGGGTGAGCTGATCGTGGCAGCCCAGGCAGGCACTGCGGATCATCGCCTCGCTCTTGAGGGGCGAGGTCCAGTGATGG
This sequence comes from Ectothiorhodospira lacustris, assembly GCF_022227785.1. Lineage (NCBI taxonomy): Bacteria > Pseudomonadati > Pseudomonadota > Gammaproteobacteria > Chromatiales > Ectothiorhodospiraceae > Ectothiorhodospira > Ectothiorhodospira lacustris. Next base: position 16,645 of record NZ_JAJNQM010000039.1, read on the forward strand.
GCGGTGATGGCGGCCGGTCCCACCCGAACCCGCGGCATGTGGCAGTCGGCGCAGCTGACCCCGGCCTGGGCATGGACGCTGTCATGGAACATTTCGTATTCCGGGTGCTGGGCCTTGAGCATGGGGGTTTTCGACACCGCATGCACCCAGTCCCGGAACTGACCGCTGAAGCCGTCCCGGTCCGGGTCCCCGGCGGACTTGAAGCGGTAGATGTCCTCCGGATTCATGCCTTCATCCCAGGGCAAGTGGGGCTTGGCGGCAACCCCGTGTTCGCCGGTTTCAAAGTAGTACTCCACGTGGCACTGGGCGCAGACCAGGGTGCGCATTTCGTCCCGTGAAGCCTGTCGCCAGTCTCGTCCCTGGCGTTCGAGGGCTTCGGTCAGCGGGACGCTGGTGATGACCAGACGCATGTGATCCGACGGGTCGTGGCAGTTGGTGCAGCCGATGGTGTGCCGGTCCGGGTCCAGGACGGTGCGGAAGCGGTGGAAGTTCATGGCCCAGAAGTCGTCGCCGTAACGGGCCAGCAGCTGGGGCATGGCGTTGGTCTTGCAGTTGTAGCAGGTGGCGGGCAGGCCGGCGTGTTCATCGTAACGGTTGACCCGGTCGGTATGGGTGACGTCCTGCAGGGCGAAGGTATGGCCGCGGGCGCGGTCGTAGTGGTACATGAACGGATAGCCCAGCCAGAGGTTCTTCAGGTAGGGCTGAGCGTGCTTGTAGCCCTTGGGAAGGGGATTGAAGTCATCGTGTTTGCGATGGGGGATGGAGCCGCCGAATTCGGTCATCCGGGTGTCGTCCTGGTTCTCCAGGTAGGACTGGTACTGGGGCAGATGCCGGAAGGCGGCATTGCCTTCCCCCGGGTCCAGGTCTTCGGCCGTGAGCCATGGCGGTATGACAAGCAGGCCGGTGACGGCAAGCAGAGTGTTGAGACTGCGCATGACGCCCTCCCCAGGATATACCCGCAGGACCGGCCGGAACGTCTGCCGTCACGGTCGGGTGGATGGATGCCCTTGACCCTGAGGATAGCAGGTGTTCTGGCATGGGACGGGTCAGCGCGGCTTTCGCTGACCCAGGTCAGCGGTCGGTGTCGTCACCACATCAGGTCGTCCGGCACCTCATATCCGGCGTAGGGGTCATCCTCGTCCTTCTCCGTTTTCTGCGCCGGCTCGTTGAGCAGCACCAGCCGTGAGGCATCCCGTTCCCGGATCTTTTCCGCCGCCTCCCTGGGCACGATGTCGTAGTGTTCGTCATCCAGGGTGACGATGCCCAGTCGGCCGTTGCCCAGTCGGTCCCGCTGTTCCCGGGTCACCAGGATGCGCCGGACGGCGCTGCCGTGCTGGAAGTGGTAGGGCAGTTCCGCGTCTTTCCGGGACAGGCGGTGGGTGTCCACCAGCTGCCGGACCTGGGCTTCCAGGGCACGGCGCTCGGCCGCCTCCTTTTGCCGGCGATTCAGTTCCCGGGATCGCTCCGCCTCAAGGCGACGTGCCTCTTCCGCCGCTTTCAGTGCCGGGTCCGGGGCGGCTTCCGTCTTGTCCCTGGGTTGACCCTTGCGCTTGCGGGCCTCGTCGTGCCGCACCTTCTTGACACGCTTCTCGTCCACCAGCCCCGCTTTGAGGAGCTGTTCTTGAAATGGGTTGGCCATGGCAATTCCGGGATTTGGGCGATGGGAGTGGGTGGATTATTCTACCCGCTCACGTCTCAAAGTGCAGATGCACAGGCCCGCCCCATGAGCAAACATCCGTTCTCGCCCCGTCGTCGTCTTTTTCTTCTGTCCGCCGGCGTCTTGCTGGTATCCGGCTGCGCCGGCATGCGGCCCGGCTACGAGACCCCGTCCCTGCTGCTGGACTCCTTCCGGACCCTGCCTTCCGATTCCCTCTCGCCCCGGTTTCTCATCGGGTTGCGGGTGGTCAATCCCAATCCGACGCCGCTGCCCCTGCGGGGCATGAGCTACCACGTGGAGCTGGAGGGGCGGCGGCTGATCACCGGCGTGGCCAGTGACCTGAAGACGGTGCCCGCCTATGGGGAGCAGATCGTCGAAGTGCAGGCGGGGATCGATCTCATCAACGGGTTGCGGCTGTTCAATGACCTGCTCGGTCAGACCCAGCGGGATACCTTCCGCTACACCCTGAAGGCCCGGATGGACACGGGGGGACTGAGCCGATTCCTGACTCTGGAGGAGGCGGGGGAGATCTCGCTGGCGGGAGTGCGCCGCTGATGCCCATCCCCACCGGCGAGAGGGCGGGTCAGGGGAACAGGCGACCCTGGTCCGCCTGCCGCCGTCGATAATCCAGCCGTTGATGGAACCGGTCCCGATACACCTTCGCCAGCGGCGCCAGCTCGGCCAGGGCCTGGAGGCCGGCATCGTCGGCCTCGGCGTCCATGTGGACCGCCCAGACCCGGGCGACAGTCACCCGGGCGGGATGGGGCTCGATGCGTTCCAGTGGTGCATTCGGGGCCACCCATCCGGGCTCCAGGGTGCGGTAGAGCCAGCCGATGGCACCGCTGTGGGACATGCGCCGGTTCAGTCTCGGTGCCTCATGACGGGCCTCCAGGGTGCTGCAGGGGGAGCGGGGTTGGCTCACCTGGATCACCGCCTCGCCCCAGCGAAAGCAGTCACCGATGCAGATCTCCCTTTCCGACAGTCCTTCGGTGCTGAGATTCTCGCCGAAGGCACCCGGCGCCAGCTCACCGTCCAGGAAAGGATAGTGCCTGATCCACAGGGCATAGTGCTGGGCCGGGTAATGACACACGGTCCGGTCGGGGCCGCCGTGATGCTGCACATCGACCACCCGATCCCCCTTGAAACCGTCCCGATCCAGCCAAGCGGGGGCATCGGTCGCCTGCTTGTCCATGGCGGAAGGGCGACCGCTGGCTTCCACGATCAGCGGTCGGTCCCGCAGGAAGGGACCCCGGGCGGGCCAGGTCTCGCTCATGCGCCGTTACCCAGCTTGCCCAGTCGGGCCGGTTCCAGGATCTCGATCCAATAGCCGTCCGGGTCGGTGACGAAGGCCACGTCCTTGAGGGCACCTTCCTCGGGCCGCTTGACGAAGGGGACCCGGTTTTCGTCCAGCCAGCGGACGGCATCATCCAGGTCCGGCACGGCAAAACAGATGTGACCAAATCCCTGCGGCGCTTCATTGCCGTCGTGGTAGCTGAAATCGGGCTGGTCTTCCGTACCCCAGTTGTGGGTCAGTTCCAGAATGCCGCGTTGGCTGAAGGTCCACCGGGTGCGTTCGTCTCGGTCCTCGGGAACGGCTTCGTCCGGGTCCATGCGGGCCAGGAAATAGAGGGAGAATTCCAGTTCGGGGAAGTCCAGCTTGCGCAGCAGACGCATGCCGAATATCCGGCTGTAGAAGTCCAGGGACCGTTCCGGCGCCTTGATGCGCAGCATGCAGTGGTTGAGACGAAAACCCTCGGTCCGGGGCGCGGGCGCGGCCGTCATGCCGGGTTCGTTCTCGGTATCAAAGGCCATGGGATGATGCTCCATCGTGATGGGTGAACAGTGTTGTCGACCACGGAACGGGCGGTATGGTTTCAGGCCCGGGCGCCATGGCCGGCCTCGACAAGTTCATGATGATCATACATAGTTTTATGAACTATCCAGCCCCGGATGCCGCCTGGAACACAAACAAGCATGGAAAACCCACGTTTTCTGGATCTGCTCAAGAACCCCGTCTTCACCCTCTCCGCCACCCTGATCGCCATCCTGGCACTGACCGGCGCCCTGATACCGGAACGCTTCGGTAGCGTGACCGGACGACTGTATCTCTTCACCACCGAGCACTTCGGCTGGCTCTACCTCATTTCCGTTTTCTGCTTTGTCATCTTTCTCGTCGGTCTGGCCCTGAGTCGCTACGGCAACATCCGCCTGGGCCGGGAGGATGAGCGTCCCGAGTTTCGCTTCTATACCTGGGTCGGGATGCTGTTTTCCGCCGGATTCGGCATCGGTCTGGTGTTCTGGGGGGTGGCCGAGCCCATGAGTCACTTCTATACCTCGCCGTTCTCCGGCAACGAGGCGCAGACCACCGAGGCGGCCCGAATCGCCATGGGGTATTCCTTCTTTCATTGGGGCGTGAACCAGTGGGCCATCTTTGGCATCGTGGGCCTGGTGATCGCTTACTTCCAGTTTCGCCGCAAGCAGAACGGTCTGGTGTCCACCGCCCTGGAACCGGTGCTGGGCAAGCATCCCTGGGTCAAGGACGGCGTGGACTCCCTGGCGGTGATCGCCACGGTCATGGGGGTGGCCACGTCACTGGGGCTGGGGGTGCTGCAGATGAACGGCGGCCTGAGTGCGGTCTTCGGCATCCCCAATACGGGCTGGGTGCAGATCCTCATCATCATGGGGATTTTCAGCGCCTATATCCTCTCCACCATCACCGGCCTGGGCAAGGGCATCAAATATCTGAGCATCGTCAACATGACTCTGGTGCTGTTCATGTTGCTGGTGGTCTTCATCGCCGGGCCGACGGTGTTCATTCTGGAAACCTTCACCCTGGGCATGGGGGATTATCTGACCCATTTCGTGAATTACAGCCTGCGTCTCACACCTTATGAAGGCGGGGTTTGGGTCAGGGACTGGACCCTGTTCTACTGGGCCTGGGTGATCGCCTGGTCACCCTTCGTCGGGGCCTTCGTGGCACGGGTGTCCCGGGGCCGGACCATCCGGGAATTCATTTTCGGGGTGATGATCGTGCCGCCCCTGATCGCCTGCTTCTGGTTTGCCGTCTTCGGTGGTACCGCGCTCTACAGCGATCTCAATGCGGGCACTCAGATCGCCGAGGCGGTGAACCGGGACGTGACCGTGGCCCTGTTCGAGTTGTTCAACATCCTGCCGTTTTCCACCCTGTTGTCGCTGATGGCCCTGCTGCTCATCACCACCTTCCTGATCACCTCGGCGGATTCGGCCTCCTACATCCTGGGCAGCATGACCACCCGGGGCAGCCTGACACCGCCGCTGGTGGTGAAGATCATCTGGGGGGTGCTGATCTCGGCCATCGCCGGGGCGTTGCTCTTCGCCGGCGGCCTGGAAGCCCTGCAGACGGCCTCCCTGGTGGCGGCGGTGCCGTTCTGCATCATCATGATCCTGATGGTGGCGGCCCTGGTCCGGCTGCTGCGCCGGGATGTCCTGCCCATCAGCAAGACGGACATGCGACGTTTCCTCAAGGTTCGGGCACGGCTGGATGAACTGGAAGGCAAGAACAAGGATGATGACAAGGTTTCTTAAATCAACGGGCGACTTTGATGATCAAGCTCAGAACCTATGTTTTCATGGACTCCCTGCAGCCGCAGCTGGCGGCCTACATGGCCACGGTCTCCCAGGGTTTTCTGCCGGTGCCGGGAGACGCCTGCTTGTGGATCGAGGTGTCGCCGGGAATGGCGGTGCACCGGCTCACCGACATGGCCCTCAAGGCGACGCGGGTGCGTTTGGCCCAGCAGGTGGTGGAGCGGGCCTACGGCTCGATGGTGATTCACCAGCGGGACCAGAGCGACGTGCGCGAGGCGGGCAGGGTGCTGCTATCCCGCCTCGGGGCGCGCCAGGAAGACCGTGAAACCTGCCGGGTCGCCTGGCAGGAAACCATCCGCGGCATCACCCCGGATCACAGTGTTTTGATCAACCGCCAGAACCGCCGTGGCTCCATGATCCTGCCGGGGGAGAGCCTGTTCATCCTGGAAACGGAACCGGCCGGTTACGTGGTCTACGCCGCCAATCAGGCGGAAAAGGCGGCCAGCATCACCCTCATCGACGTCCGCGCCGTGGGCGCCTTCGGGCGTTTGACCCTGTCTGGCAGCGAGGCGGACGTAGATGCCGCGGCGGAAGCGGCATTGGCGGCGGTGAGATATCCGGCGGGAATCTGAGACGGCGAGGATTTCCCGGTGTGCCTCGGAACACAGTCTTCTCACCGCTCGTTCGGCCTGGCCGGGAGTTCCGGTGCCTTTGAGGTAAGCCAATGTTTTTTCCCCGACTGAGCAGTATTGCAACACGTTGCGTGGTCACGCTCCCCGCCACGGCAACTCTGACCGATGCGATGAACAGTATGAGTCGGCATGACATTCGTACCGTGGTGGTCCTCGGCGCGGATGGCTACCGTCTGATTCTTTCGGGCATGCTGCTCTCATTCCAGGTTAGAGGTATGGCCATGTCCACGCCGCTGGCGTCGCTGGAACTGCCCGAAGCCGTCATCCTTGACCCGGCAGACTCCGTCCTGGATGGACTCAAGGCGATACGCAACCGTTCCGAGCACATCTGTCTGGTGGATCGGGATGGTGAGCTTGCCGGCATCGTCAGCTACAGCGATCTGGCCGCCAGCCTGGATCCCAGGATGCTGGCCGAGACTCAGAATCTGGGCGAGCTGCTGCAGGGCGGTCAGCCGCTGGCGGTGGATGATCAGCTGCCTGCCAGTGAAGTCATGCGCCTGATGGACCTGGGGAAATGCACTGCCACCGTCGCCGTCCGCCACGATAGACCCGCAGGCATCCTGACCCAGCGGGACGTCATCCGTTTGCTGCAATCCGGTGCCGATCTGAACGGGCCTGTCGCTGATTACATGACTTGCCCCGTACTGACCCTGGATGAGCACGCCACCATTGCCGAGGCACTGACGTTTTGCCGTGAAAGACACATCAAGCGGGTCGTTGTCGTGGACGCCGAAGGGCGTCTTAGTGGTCTTGTCAGCCAGAAAGAGCTGGTGAGCCTCTACTACAACCGTTGGTTCAGTTTGCTCAGGAATCATCAGCAGGAACTGGATTCACTCAACCGCGAGCTGACTGAAATCAATCAGGCGCTCAGTACGCTGACCGATGAGGTGCCGGCGGGTCTGGTCGTCGTTGATGCCAAGGGTCTGATCATCAGGATCAATCAAGCGGTCTCGGAACTGTTGGATCATGCGGCCGAGGAGATGCTGGGTCGGCCCGTGATGGATTTCTTTCAATGCGGCAATTACGGCACTCTGGGTCCGTCATCCTCGGAGTGGTTGCTTTGCGACCGGACCGACAGCTTCATTCCGCGGGGACAGTGCCGGGTATTGCAATGCTTGGAACGACGCCAGAGCTATCAGGGTGATGAGGTGATGGTGCGCAAGGATGGGATGGGCGTGGCGGTGGAGCTCAAGGCAAAGCCCCTGGGCGAATCCGGTAACTTCCTGCTGCTGTTTCAGGACGTGACTGCGGCGGTCGCCCGTTCCCGGCAGCTGGAGCGGGAATTGCAGCTGTTTACAGGGGGGCCGGTCATGGTCTGTGTGTGGCTCCCCACGCCTGGCTGGCCGTTGCGTTATGTTTCCACCAATGTGCTGCACGTGCTTGGCTTTTCGGTCGAGTCCATGCTGGCGCCGGATTTCCTGTTCGCGGATCTGGTCCATCCTGACGATCTGCCTCGGCTGGAACGGGACAGAGCCATTGATCTGGCCAATCGTGTCACCGCTATCGAGCAACATTATCGATTGCGTAACAGTGCCGGTCGGTATCAGTGGTTTTATGAACACTCGGTACCGGAGTACGACGATGCGGGCAACCTGCTCGTGCTGCGGGGGTACTTGCTGGATCAGACCCAGGAGATCAGTACCCGGAGGGCGCTGGAGGAAGAGGAGCGCAAGTTTCGCATGCTGTTTGATCTTTATCCGGATGGCGCCTTGTTGCTCGATCCGAAGACCACCCTGCCGCTGAAGTTCAATGCCGCCGCCCACCAGATTCTGGGTTACAGCGCCGAGGCATTCTCCCGTCTGCGTATCCAGGATTATGAGGCTCAGGAGAATCCGGAGGAGGTGGCGGCGCATGTGTCGAAGGTCATGGCGCAGGGGCGGGATGATTTCGGGACCCGGATGCGTCGCATGGACGGCAGCCTGATCCATGCAAATGTTTCCGTGGTGAGCATGGGGCTGAGTTCCGGTCCCTGTCTGCTGGTGGTGTTCAGGGACATCACGGCGCAGAAAAAAAACGAAATGCATCTGCTTGAGAGCAGGGAACGGCTCAAGCTCGCCACCGAGGCGGCCAATATCGGCATCTGGGACTATGACATTGCCAACGATGTGCTGCTCTGGGACGAGGGGATGCTCAGGGTTTATGGGGTGGATCACCAGGCTTTCCGTGGTTGCTTCAGGGACTGGCAGTCTCGGGTCCTGCCCGAATCGCTCCCGGCCGTGCTGGAGGCATTCGAGCGCCTGCTGAAGGATGATGCCCGTTTCGACGTGGAGTTCCAGATACAGAGATACCGGGATGGGGCACACAGGACATTGCGTGGTCTGGCTCAGGTCAGGCGCAACGAGTTCGGCGAGGCGGTACGTGTGGTCGGCGTCAATGAGGACATCACGGATCGGGTCACGGCCGCCCGGGAACTGGCGGCACAGGAAGCCAAGTTTCGTGGTTTGTTCGAACTGTCCCCGGTCGGGATCGCCATGAATGATTACAGGACCGGGCAGTTCCTCGAATTCAACCGGGCGATCAACGAGCCTGCCGGCTATGCCCCAGAGGAGTTCAGGCAGCTCAGTTATTGGGAGCTGACGCCCGAGTGCTACCTGCCCGAGGAGGAAAAGGTACTGGCCTCCCTGGAAGCGACCGGTCTCTACGGACCGTTCGAAAAGGAATACATTCGCAAGGACGGCAGTCGCTATCCGGTGCTGCTCCATGGATTCAAGACCACGGACCAGGAAGGGCGGGAAGTGATCTGGTCCATCATTCAGGATATTTCCCATATCAAGCAGGCACAGGCGGCGGCCGAGCGCGCCAATCGCGCCAAGGGTGAGTTTCTGGCCAACATCAGTCATGAGATCCGGACCCCCATGAATGCGGTCATCGGCATGACCGAATTGTTACTGAATACCCCTATGGATGAGCGGCAGCAGGATTATCTTGTGAAGATACGTGATGCTTCGCGCATGCTGCTGAGTATCATCAATGACATCCTGGACTATTCGAAAATCGAGGCCGGCAGGCTGGAGCTGGACTGTCATCCTTTCCATCTCGATGAACTGCTGGATCGCATGCGTGCCCTGTTCGCCCTCGCGGCGGAAACCAAGGGTATCGAGCTGATCCTGGAGCAGGAGACCGACAGCGGGCTGATGGTGGAGGGGGATTTTCTGCGCCTGTGTCAGGTCCTGAGCAATCTGTTGAGCAATGCCGTCAAGTTCACCGAACAGGGACGGGTGACCCTGGCAATTCATCAGCTTGCCCTGAGCGACGATGATGCCTCGGTGCGATTGCGTTTCCAGGTTCGAGATACCGGCATCGGGATCAGCGAGCCGCAACAGACCAAGCTGTTTCTTCCCTTCTCCCAGGCGGATTCTTCCACCACCCGCAAATACGGCGGCACCGGGCTGGGTCTGGCGATCAGTTGCAGATTGTTGGCCCGGATGGGCGCTGAGCTGGAGCTTCGATCCGTGCCCGGCCAGGGTAGTCTGTTCCAGTTCGAACTACAGCTTCCCCTGTCCAGTGAGGCCCCTGCGGAATCGATGACTGATGGCCTGGCCGGCGGGAAAACCCGGCCACCCTCTTTCCCCGGTCAGACCATACTGCTGGTGGAGGATAATGCCCTCAATCAGGAAGTGGCCACTCAAATCCTCAAAAAAACCGGTGTTCAGATCATACCGGTCTGTAATGGCCTGGAGGCTATCAATCTGCTGGAGCGGCAGCCTGTCGATCTGGTACTCATGGATTTGCAGATGCCGGTGATGGATGGCATTGAAGCGACACGGCGTATCCGGCGGCTTTTTCCGGATTTGCCGGTCGTGGCGTTATCTGCGGCAGCCATGGACGATGATCGGCTGCGTGCCCGGGTAGCGGGTGTGAGCGGCTATCTGACCAAACCGATCGATCCCCAAGCCCTGTTCGCCATGTTGAGGCAGTGGCTGCATGAAGATACCATGCCGGTCGGGGATGACACCGTGTCGTCTTCCCTTCGTGATCTGTTCCCTGGCATGTCTGGGTTTGATCTGGATCGTGGTCTGAAGACTTTTGCAGGAGATGTCACTCTGTATCTGAGTATGCTTCATCGCTTCAATCTGCAATTGCAGTCCGAATTTGCGGATATGGTGACAGTCCTGAACCGCCCCCGGTCTGAAATAATCCAGCGCAAGCTTCACACCCTCAAGGGTTTGGCAGGAACGCTGGGCGCAAGCCGTCTGGAAAAATGCACGAGAGCCATGGAGCAGGCCAGTGCGAAAACCTCGGGTATTCCTGAGCAAATGCGTGCATCGTTCATCGACGCCTTGAGCGAGGTCCGATCAAGTCTGTCCACCTTGCCGGTGGACCCTGTTGTTGAGGATGGCCCGGATGATGATCCCGAATCCGTCAGAAGGGTGATGCGGGCCATGCATGCGTCCCTGCTGGCAGGTGAGTGGGTGGCCGCCAACAACATACGCATGGTGATCCATTATTTGCAGCGACACGTGGATGGAATACAGGTGATCGAGCTGAGGCGACTGCTGGATACCCTCGACCATGAGCCCGCTGCCGATCTGTTGCGAAAAATGGCATCCGACGCCGGTCTGGAGATTGAAGTCTGATGTTGAACGAGGTCAAGGCCACGGTGCTGATCGTTGACGATCAGCCCGCCAACATTCATGTATTGGCCAATCTGTTGAGCAGTGAGTACCGTCTTCTGACCGCGACCCGGGCGGAAAAGGCCCTGATCCTGGCCGGCAGGGAACCGGCTCCGGATCTGATCCTGCTGGATGTACTCATGCCGGACATGGATGGTTATGAGTTGTGCTATCTGCTCAAGGAGGATGCGCGTACCCGGCACATCCCGGTGATCTTCGTGACGGCGCTGGATCATGATGTCAACGAGGAAAAGGGTTTCAACCTGGGGGCGGCGGATTACATTTCCAAGCCTTTCAATCCGGCCATTGTCCGTGCCCGGGTGCGTAATCACATCAATTACAAGCTCAAGGCCGACCGACTGGAGCGGATATCGCTTCAGGACAGTCTGACGGAGCTTCCGAACCGGCGTCATTTCGACCAGAAACTGGCGGAGGAATGGTCACGCCTGTCCCGTCATGTCCCTTCCTGCCTGTCCCTGCTCATGATCGATGTCGACTGTTTCAAATCCTACAACGATCATTACGGCCATGGGGCGGGAGATGTCGTCCTGCGCCGGGTGGCGCAGGTGCTGAAAGACAGTATCGCCAGACCTTCGGATTTTGTCGCCCGATACGGGGGCGAGGAGTTTGTTGCCCTGCTACCGGATACGGATGCCCAGGGTGCCCGGCACGTTGGGGAGTGCATGGTGGCGGCGGTGAGAGACTTGAAGCTCCCCCATGAGTATTCCGGCGTCTCTCCCTGCCTGACCGTCAGTGTCGGTATTGCCACCCGTGCCGCCCCGGCACCGCTGCCGTCCGCGGAAGCACTCAAGCAGGCGGCGGATCAGGCGCTCTATCGGGCCAAGGCCCATGGACGCGACCGGGTGATGGAGTGAGCGCCTGAACGAACGATCCGGGTTTCAGGCTCGCATGCGTTGTTCGATGAGCCCGAAGACCGTCTTGTAATCCTCATTGCCGCGACTGCGGGGCGCATACAGTCGGATGGGCCGCCCGGCGGCGAAGGATTCCGCCAGCTTGATGTCGTTGCGGATCCCCCCCAGCACCCGGTCCTCGCCGAACTGCCGGGCCACCTGATCGCGGACGGTCTGATGCTGCCTGATTCGCATGTCCAGCATCACCGGCAATACCCCCATCAGACGCAGGTTGGCATTGCTGCGCATGGCTACCTTGAAAAAGACCTTCGACAGTTGCCGGACCCCTTCACCGGCCAGGGGGTGCGGCATGAACGGGATGACCGCCCAGTGGGCGGCCGCCAGGGCATTGAGCAGCAGATGATCCAGGGAAGGGGGGGAGTCGATCACGACCTGATCATAGCGGGATGTCAGTGCCGGATCCGCCAGTGCCTGTGCCAGCACCTGCTCGTCATCGGGTGCGCTGCCGTGCTGGAAATCCGGATTGGCGGGGGCCAGGTCCAGGCCCAGGCAGCAGGTGGGATAGCGTGTGTCCAGCAGGCCGATGCCGTTGTCCTGGAAGAGGTGGTGCACCGTGGGTCGGTCAGGGGACGGGGTAACGCCAAGACCCAGGGCGCAGTGCCCCTGGGTATCCAGGTCGATCAAGAGGGTACGACGACCCGCTGCGGCGAACTCCGCCGCCAGGTTGACCGCCGTGGTGGTCTTGCCGGTCCCCCCCTTGCGGTTGCTGACCACCAGCACGGTGGGGCCGGTCCTGTCTGCCGCGCTCATGGATGCAGCGTTTCCTTGAGGGCGATGCGTGGCATCAGAATAGCTCAATGCGCGGTCCCGCATCGGCCGTGGTCGTCTGATGCCGATTGTCGGGGTGACTGTGCCGGGATTCATCCTCCAGGTAACGAGCCAGCAACTGCTGCAGATCCTCGGGGAGCCCCTGGAAACCTGTCGGTGACTGCTCCACGCCGGCGTAGAGCCGGCAGCGTTCCGCCAGGGTATCGGTCATGCGGGTCAGTCGTTGGCCCTCCACGTCTTGATACTGCATCAGGCCCAGCATGTCGGCAATCTGCTCCGCCAGTTCGGTATTGTGCTGGGTGACCACGGAAAACAGGGTTTTGTAGAACTGACGCATGTCCTCGTAGCTGTCCTGCAGCTTCTGGAAGGCATCGACCACCTGGGTGGCCTTTTCCAGATGGTGGTGGGAGTCGCCGAGGTCGCTGGTGGCCAGACTGCGCTCCACGGCTGACAGCGCCTGACTGAGACCGGACTCGATGGTGTCGGCTGCCGTTGAGGCACGGTTGGCCAGGGCGCGTACCTCGGTGGCCACGACGGCAAATCCGCGGCCCGAGTCTCCGGCGCGGGCGGCCTCGATGGCGGCATTCAGGGCCAGCAGGTTGGTCTGTTGGCTGATCTGCTGGATGGACGCGGCCAATCCTTCCAGTTGCTTGACCTCCTGGAGGATATGGTGGATTACCTCGGCGTCCTGGCGGATCTTGTCCGGCAGTTCGCGGACGAAGCCGGCAATCTTGTTCATGTCCTCCACACCCTGCTGGATGTCCACCGCCATGGTGGAGGCATTGGCACTGGAATGGTGCAGGTACTCCAGCAGTTTTCCGGCCGCCTCGTTGAGCCGGCCGGTCCGTTCGATGATGCCCAGGGTGGAGGTCTCGCTGTCCTGCAGGTTCTGCTGCAAACAATCCTGAAAGGCCTGGTCCATGTCGGCGGTGGCGTGCATGGCATTGCGGCTGGCCTGCAGCTGTGTCTCGGTCTTGACGAGTTCATCGTCCAACTCTTCCAGGGTGTGGCCCAGGGAGCCCGCATTGCGATAGCTGGTGCGAAAGAACACCAGGCCGGCGAGGAAATTGGTGCTCAGCAGGGCAATGGCCACCAGGACCGCCAGTACCGTTGCTTCACTGATGCCCAGCCACTGGGACAGCCGCTCCGGCCAGGCGTGGGTGTGATAGACCATGAGAGACAGCAGCAGGGTGCCCAGCACCGTGGAGATCGCCATGTTGCGGCGCAGGGTGCGGGCCTGCCGTACCGATGCCTCGGCCAGTTTTCTGCGCTGCTCCGTCAAGACCGTCATGGAGTGTCCTCAGGCGCCGGGCAGGACTTGCTTGATGACCTTGACCAGGTCGGTGCCACTCACCGGCTTGAGCAACCATCCGGTGGCACCCAGTTTCTTGGCCTCGTCCCGCTTGGCCTGCTGGCTTTCCGTGGTCAGGGCCAGGATGGGAGTGAAGCGCATGCCGGGCAGGGCGCGGGCATGACGGATGAAGTCGATCCCGCCCATGCGGGGCATGTTGATGTCGGTGATGATCAGGTCGGGCTTGACGCCTCCCTTGAGCTTGTCTAGCGCCTGCTGACCGTCATGGGCCGTCTCCACGGTGAAGCCGGCGATCTGCAGGCTGGTCTTCAGACTCATGACCATGGTGACTGAATCATCCACCACAAGGATGGTCTTGGGCATGGAGTCATTCCTCTTGATTGAGTGCGTGCCTGAGCCAGTCCGCCAGCATGGGGTCATCAGGCCAGGTGGTGATGTGGGGGCGGGTGGCCATCAGTACCTGCAGATTGGCGGCATGCAGATGGGTACAGGCGGCCAGATTCACCGGGCCGCCGGGGTGCTTGAGCAGCCAGTCGAGCAGGGTCTCGGCGTCCTCAACGCCCAGTATGTCACTCACCCGCAGGGTGTCTGCGTTGGTTTCGATGCCCATCACAGCAGTTCCCGGGGATTGAGCACCAGCAGTACCGAGCCGTCCCCCAGCAGGGCGGAGCCGGCATAGCCCTGCAGGTTGCCGAGGAAACCGGCCAGGGGTTTGAGGATGATGTCCACGGTCTCGCGACAGTCATCCACGATGATGCCGAGAAGATCATTTTCGATGCGTACCACCACCACGGCCATTTCACCATCCTCATTGGGGTGCTGGGCTTCGTCCAGGGCCAGCAGGTCGTTGAGCGCCACCAAGGGCACCACACGGCCCCGCAGAACCGTGGTCATCCGGTGCTTGATGCGCCGGATATCAGTCTGTGCCACCCTCACGGTTTCCGCCACCGCATCCATGGATACCCCGAAACGCTGTCCGGCGGAAACGATGATCATCACGTTGGTCACGGCCATGGACAGGGGCAAGGACAGCCGCAGTCGGGTTCCCTCGCCTGGCCGGCTTTTGAGGTCTATGCTGCCGTTGACCCGCGCCACCGCCGTGCGCACCACATCCATGCCCACGCCCCGCCCGGACAGGTCGGACACCTGGCTGGCCGTGGAGAAGCCCGGGG
>NZ_JAJNQM010000004.1:0-83982 GCF_022227785.1 Ectothiorhodospira lacustris
ATGTGGCCAGGGCCGCCGCCACCAGTGCCACCAGGGGGGCGGGCACGGGGACCTTGAGACGGCCCCAGAAGATAAGGATCAGCAGGGTGAAGATGCCCACCCCCAGTTCCATCGGGTTGATGCTGGGAAAGGCGGAGAAGATGTTCCCCAGGTTGGCCAGATAGTGCTCCCCCAGATGGGCCACGGTCAGCCCCAGGAAATCCGGCAACTGCAAGGTGGCGATCACCACGGCGATGCCGGCGGTAAACCCCAGCACCACGGGATAGGGCACAAACTGGATCAGGCCGCCCATTCGGGTCAACCCCAGTGCGATCAGGATCAGCCCGGCCATGACAGTGGCCACCAGCAGCCCTCCCAGACCATACTGCTGCACCACCGGGATCAGGATCACCACGAAGGCCGCCGTGGGTCCGGAGACATTGAAGCGGGAGCCCCCGGTCAGGGCGATGATGGCCCCCGCCACGATGGCCGTGTACAGACCATGCTGGGGCGGCACCCCCACGGCGATGGCCAGCGCCATGGCCAGAGGCACCGCGACAATGCCGATGGTCAGGCCCGCCATCACATCCTTGCGCAGATCGGCCAGGCCGTAGCCTTCCTTCCAGGCGGCCCTCAGCCCCATGAACAGACCGGGCATGCGGCCGGACCAGGGGGAATTGTGCATGAATGACACTCCTCAAGGTGCTGATGCTTTGAAAACCGAAGGGAATGGCGGGCAACTGCCTGGGGCAGACCGTGGCCTGTGCCTGCTGCAGGTAACGGGAGGCGCGGCAGATATTGCCAGAGGGAATGATGATATCACTTTTATGGGAAATACAGAGGTGCGCGCACAGCGGCCTTGCCCTGGCGGGCAGGAAGCGGTGAACATCCCCAGGACTGACTTCAAGGATCATGGAGCAAGGCATGGCACAGACATCCCGTTTTCCCGGCAACGACCGGCTCCTGGCTCGCTGGCTGGTGGCGCTGCTGTCCCTGGCGGCCATCCTGACCGCCCTCTGGCAGCTTCACGCCGGTACCCAGGGACTTGAAATACGCCAGACACAGGTGGATGGCGTGCCCATGACCATGTACCTGCCGGTTCATGACGCCCCCGCCCCGGTGGCGGTCATTGCCCACGGCTTTGCCGGTTCGCGGCAGATGATGCAGCCCCTGGCCATCACCCTGGCCCGCAACGGGTACATCGCCCTGACCTTCGACTTCCCCGGCCACGGCGCCAATACCCGGCCCTTCGTGGCCGATCTGCTGGATGAGGACAAGCGTCGCGGCCTGCTGGGCGGCGCCCTGGAGACCGCGGTGACCACGGGCCTGGCACTGCCTCGGTCGGACGGTCGCCTGGCGCTGCTGGGACACTCCATGGCCGGGGACATCATGCTCATGCACATGCATGAACACCCTGATCAGGTCCAGGCCGCCGTGCTGCTCTCCCCCTACATCTCCGGCGCCTTCCCCATGGAGGCGATGAATAACCTGCTGTTCGTGTTTGGCAGCCTGGAACCCGCCGGTCTCCACGGGGCCGCCCTGGCGGCCTTCGCCCCGTTGACGGACAGCCCGACGACAGGCATCACCTATGGCGATCCGGAGGACGGCTCGGCCCGGCGTCTAGCCCTGGCCGGTGGGGTGGAGCACATCGGCGTACTCTATGCAGAGGACATGCTCCGAGAGTCCCTGGCGTGGCTGAACGGCAGTTTCGGGCCGTCGGGCGAAGGCCGCGAAGGTTATCTGGACCGGCGCGGCCCCTGGCTGGGTCTGCTGTTCCTGGGCATCATCGCCCTGGCCTGGCCCCTTTCCCGCCTGCTGCCCCGGGTGGCGGTCCTGCCGGTGGGCCTGGGGCTGCCCCGGCGGCAGTTGCTGAAGACCCTCTGGATACCCGCCCTGCTCACGCCTCTGCTGCTCTGGGCCGTCCCCGTGGGGATACTGCCTCTGCTGCTGGTGGACTACCTGGCCCTGCATTTTGCCGTCTACGGCCTGCTCTGCTGGGCCATGCTGGGATGGTCGACCCGTCGCGGTCAGGCCCCCGTGGCGGCACTGTCAGCCATCCGCTGGCAGGCCCTGGGTCCCGCCATACTCTTGGCGGCCGGCTACCTGACCCTGGCCATCGGCATTCCCATTCACCTTCACGTCACCGGCTACTTGCCCGGGCCGGAACGGGCCCTGATCCTGCCGCTGGTGTTCCTGGGCATGCTCTTGTTCTTCTCCGCCGATGAATGGATGACCCGGGGTGCCCAACCCGCCCGTGGGGCCTATGCCCTGACCAAGGTCTTCCTGTTCCTGTCCCTGATTCTGGCCGTAGCCCTGCGACTGGAGACCCTGTTCTTCCTGATCATCATCCTGCCGGCGATCCTGGTGTGCCTCACCATCTACGGTCTGCTCAGCAGCTGGATATACCGCGCCACGGGGCATCCCTGGGTGGGCGCGACGGCGGTGGCCCTGGCCCTGGCCTGGGGCATGAGCGTGACCTTCCCCCTGGTGGGGGCATAAGATGGGGCGGACCACACCTCCTTGCCGTCTGGCAAGGCATAAGAGATGGTGCGGGCCACCCTCATTGCCGTCATTCCCGCGAAGGCGGGAATCCAGGGTTGTCGGTCTGTGACTGGATTCCCGCCTTCGCGGGAATGACGTTTAGAAACCCGGGAGTGGCGTTTAGAAACCCGGAAATGACGTGCAGAAATGTCGGAATGACGTGCAGAAACGCCCGAATGGCTTGTACTAAAGCGGGAATGGCCTGTTCAGAATATCCTTGAAGGGGGATTCAAGCCGTGGCCGTACTGGTGCAAGACAAAACATGAGGAAACCTGAATGACCAAAAGAATCGTCACCCTGACCCTGAACCCGGCCGTGGATGCGTCCTGCACCACCGACAAGGTCAGGCCGGTCCACAAGATCCGCACCACCAACGAGCGCATGGACCCGGGCGGTGGCGGTATCAACGTGGCCCGGGTCGTCAACGAGCTGGGCGGCCAGAGCTTTGCCGTCTATCTGGCCGGCGGACGTTCCGGCGATGTGCTCGATGAACTGGTAGCCAATGCCGGGGTCATGGCCCATCGCGTCCATACCCGGGAGACTACCCGGGTCAGCAATGTGGTTTACGAGCAAAGTTCGGGGCAGGAATTCCGCTTCACCCCGGAAGGCCCCACGGTGCAACCGGCCGAATGGAAAGCCGCCCTGGATTTCATCGAACTGCTGGATTTTGACTACGTGATCGCCAGCGGCAGCATCCCCCGGGGGGCACCGGAAGACGTCTATGCCCGCCTGTCGGTGATGACCAAGCGGCGCGGTGCCCGCATGGTCCTGGATACCTCCGGGCCCGCTCTGGCGGGCGCGCTGGAAGAAGGGGTCTACCTGGCCAAGCCAAGCCGGGGTGAGTTTGCCGCGCTGATGGGGCGGGACCTGGATGATCCCAAGGACCTGGAAGACGCGGCCCGGGAGATCGTGGCCGACGGAGGCGTCGAGATCCTGACGGTCACACTGGGCCACGATGGTGCCCTGCTGGCCACCCGGGACGGCATCACCTGGCTCAAGACCCCGGAAGTGAACGCCAAGAGCGCCGTCGGCGCCGGGGACAGTTTCGTGGCGGGCATGACCTTTGGCGTCTCCACCGGTGAAAGCATCTCCCGGTCCTTCGCCCTGGGCGTGGCGGCGGGTACCGCCACCGTACTGACCTCCGGCACCGAACTGTGTCACAAGTCCGACGTCATGCACTTCTGGGAGATGCTGGCCCAGCAGGTCTAGAGGCATGGCCCCCTGTCTGAGTGCCGGGTCAATCCAGCGCCGCCACCCCATCCACCAGGGTGTCCAGCGCCGCCGGGTCGGGCAATGCCAGATAATCCGCCAGCTGTTCGCTGTAGACACCCCACTCCGCATAAGTCATCAGGGAGGCATCCACCGCCGTGGCAAAGCGCAGGGCCAGTTTGAGAATGACGACCAGATCCGGCACATCCTCATGGAGAGAGCCCAGATGCGCGACCTGATCCACGGCATACTGTTGATCGATGGCATGGACCACCGCCTGGGGTATATGCCAGCGCTGGGTGATCAGCGCCCCCACCCTGGGATGATGAATGCCGAACAGTCGGGTCTCTTCAGGGAGTAGCGTTGACCAGCCCTTGGCCGGCGCCGCCTTGACGAGGGGAACATAGTCATCACCCGCCAGACTGCACAGGGCTGGAATACCCACCATGTGGAAGAGACCCAGGAGATGGGCCTCATCCACCAGATCCGGGCGTTTGATGACCCTGGCCGCCCGGGCGGCGGATTCCGCCACATGGACACCCCGACGCCAGAATGCCTCCATGCCGGGATACTGGGCCATGGCATTGCGCAGCGCGACGGTACGGACAATGGCATAGATGCGGTTGAAGCCCAGCAGCATCACCGCCTGCGGTATGGAACTGATCTCCCGGGCACGACGAAACAGCGGAGAATTGACGATCTGCAGCACCCCACCGGCAATACTGGCATCACCGGCGATATGCCTGGCGATCCGACCCAGATCAGGATCCTCCTTTCTGGACTCCGCCACCACCACCCGCAAAACTTCCGGCTGAGGGGGTATGACCAGCCTGTCGACGATGTCGTGTTCTTCAACCTGCATTGATCATTATCCTTTGACAGGCACAAGATACTTCCTGACCTGAAAGATACGGCATGACATTTGCGTCAATAAAACATGACCTGATGCCGATAAACCGCTGCTCATTCAGACGATCGTTCTGCATTCTCCATCTCCGGAGGGTAATCTATTGACGGCCGATTGCGTAGCCGAGGCCGGAAAACGCCACGATGTCATCACAGCTCCCGTGGCCAATAGCGGATCCGGTCGCACATCTCCCCGTCCAGCGAGCAACTCGGGAACCTGATGAACAGCACCAGGCAAGAAGACTCACATGGCCTGATCCGTGACCAAAGGATCATCACCAACTGCGCCCTGGAAGTCATCGAAGGCATTCGAATTCAGCGCGGCAAACCCCTGCAACCCAGGGACCGCATGGCCCTGAAACTGCTGACTCCACGCAATGCCGCCCTGATGATGAAAGGAAACCGCCGGCATCTGGGGTGCCGGCAGGTGAGCTTCGAGATCCTCACCGACGACGTGGGCCTGGGCGCCTACCGCCTCATCCCCGTGGGCGTTCACGTGCTCAATCCGGAACGGGGCTGGTGGAATGATGACTACGGCGTCCGCCGATTCCTGTGGAACCTGTACCTGGGTGAGGACCCCATCGAGGGCATGCAACGCATCCTGGAGCGCCTTTTCAAGGTATCCCCCCAGGGCCTGCGCTCCCTCTCCGGCAGCCTGGACATGCAGCAGGCAGAACACGATATCCAGGCCACGGTACGCCCTGACCTGAGTCTTTACATCCGTCGCCACAAGGGCAGCGTGGAGACCTCCCTGCGGCGCCTCAACCAGGCCCAGGCCCTCTACCGGGTCAAGGATCTGGGGATCGACGCCGCCGGACAGGGGCGCATGGCCCTGGTCTTTGGCAGCAACCAGCGCTACGCGGTGAGTTTTGCGGTGGAGAGGGCTTGATACCGGCGCCCCTCAAGGGGCATCATCCCCGTCAAAGCGGTCCATGACACCGGCGTGTCATGGACCGCGTGCATCATTCACTGCAACACGATCCTGTCTCGGGCTGCGGCCCGATCCGCTTTCCTCCCACATCTTTCCCAGTTTGATTCGAGGCCTATGAGCAAAGTCCTGATTATCGGCGCCGGCGGCGTTGGCGGAGTTGTCACCCACAAGTGCGCGCAGCATCCGGAGGTCTTCACGGAGATCTGTCTGGCCAGCCGCAACGAGGAAAAGTGTCGTGCCATCGCGGCCCAATTGGACCGACCCATCCAGACCGCCCAGGTGGACGCGGACGACGTGGAGGCCCTGGTGGCCCTGATCGAGTCCTTCAAACCTGACGTCCTCATCCACGTGGCCCTGCCCTACCAGGACCTGACCATCATGGAGGCCTGCCTGCGCACCGGCACCCCCTACCTGGATACCGCCAACTACGAACACCCGGATGAGGCCAAGTTCGAGTACAAGGAACAGTGGGCGTTCCAGGACCGCTATGCCAAGGCCAACCTCATGGCCACTCTGGGTTGCGGCTTCGATCCGGGCATGACCAACATCTACTGCGCCTGGGGCCAGAAGAACCTGTTCGACGAGATCCACCGCATCGACATCCTGGATGCCAACGGCGGCGACCACGGCTACCCGTTCGCCACCAACTTCAATCCGGAGATCAACATCCGCGAGATCACCGCCAACGGCCGCTACTGGGAGGAAGGCGAGTGGAAGGAAACCGCACCTCTGGCGGAGAAGCGCAGCTTCGATTTCGACGGCATCGGTCCCAAAGACATCTACCTGCTCTATCACGAGGAGCTTGAATCCCTGTGCCGCAACATCAAGGGCCTCAAGCGCATCCGCTTCTGGATGACCTTCTCCGAGAAGTACATCACCCATCTCAAGGTGCTGGAGAACGTGGGCATGACGTCCATCGAGCCCATCCGGTTCGAGGGCAAGGAAATCATCCCCCTGCAGTTCCTCAAGGCCATCCTGCCCGACCCGGCGTCCCTGGGGCCGCGCACCAAGGGCAAGACCAACATCGGCGTGATCCTGGACGGCATCAAGGACGGCAAGCGGCGCAAGGTCTACATCTACAACATCTGCGACCACGAGGCCTGCTACCGGGAAGTACAGTCCCAGGCCATCTCCTATACCACCGGCGTACCCGCCGTCACCGGCGCCATGCTCATGGTGCAGGGCATCTGGCAGGGTGCCGGCGTGTTCAACGTGGAGCAGCTGGACCCGAATCCGTTCATGGAACGCATCGGCGACATGGGCCTGCCCTGGCAGATGGTGGAACTGGATCCCGACAGCGATCCCCTGGCCTGATCGCCCATGGACAAGACGCGCTATCCCTGCTTTGACGTCAACGCCTGTCCGTCACCCGCCTTCGTGGTGGACGACGCCCTGCTGCGCAAGAACCTGGCCCTGCTCAAGCAGGTCCAGGCCGACAGCGGCTGTCGCATCCTGCTGGCCCTGAAGGGCTTTGCCATGTGGGACACCTTCCCCATGGTGCGGGAATACCTGGTAGGCACCACCGCCAGCGGTCAGGACGAGGCCCGCCTGGGGGCGGAGAAGTTCGGCGGGGAGGTGCACGTGTACTCCCCTGCCTTCACCGAGGAGGAGATGAAAGTGGTGGTGCAATATGCCGACCACATCAGCTTCAACTCCCCCGCCCAGTGGCAGCGTTTTCGCGAGCAGGTGGCCGGGGCCTCCCGGCACATCTCCTGCGGCATCCGGGTGAATCCGGAGTATTCCGAAGGCAAGGTGGCCCTGTATGACCCCTGCGCCCCCGGATCGCGCCTGGGGACCCGGGCGGTGGATCTGGCCGGCGTGGACCTGACGGGCCTGGAGGGCCTGCACTTCCACACCCTGTGCGAACAGAACAGCGATGCCCTGGAGCACACCCTGGAGGCCTTCGAGGCCCGGTTCGGGCAGTACATCCCGGGCCGGCAGTGGATCAACTTCGGCGGTGGACACCACATCACCCGGGACGACTATGACGTAGAGCGGCTGATCCGCCTGATCCGGGATTTCCGTGCCCGCCATCCGGGGGTGACGGTCTACCTGGAGCCGGGCGAAGCGATCGCCCTGCGCACCGGCTACCTGGTGTGCACGGTGCTGGACATCGTGCAGAACGGCGGTCCCATCGCCATCCTGGACACCTCCGCCACCGCCCATATGCCGGACGTGCTGGAGATGCCCTACCGGCCGGAGATCATCGATGCCGGAATGCCCGGGGAGAAGACCTTCACCTACCGCCTGGGCGGCTCCACCTGTCTGGCCGGGGACATCATCGGGGAGTATTCCTTCGACCAGCCCCTGGAGATCGGACAGCGGCTGGTGTTCACCGACATGGCCCACTACACCATGGTCAAGACCACCACCTTCAACGGCATCCGCCTGCCGTCCATCTGCCGGGTGAACGAGGAAACTCGGGAAGTGAGGACGGTGAAGACCTTCGGTTACGAGGCATACATGCAGCGTCTGAGCTGACGGCCTCACCGAGCCACAGGGACGAAAAAAGGCGGGATAATATCCCGCCTTTTTTCGTCCCGCTTTTTTAGTGCATCAGGCGGCGGGCGGCTGCTCGTAGGTGCCTTCCAGGCGATCTTCCAGCTCTTCGCCGGCGCGACGCAGGGCCTCCAGGGTTTCCTCATCGGGCTGCCAGTAGTTGCGCTCCGAGGCCTCCAGCAGGCGGTTGGCCATCTTGGCCGAGGCGGTCGGGTTGAGCGAGGCCAGACGCTCACGCATCTCCGGATCCAGCATGAAGGTCTCGGACAGCTGCTGATAGACCCAGGGCTGCACCTGACCGGTGGTGGCGGACCAGCCCATGGTGTTGGTGATATGCACCTCGATCTGGCGCACCCCCTCGTAGCCATGCTTGAGGGCGCCTTCATACCATTTGGGGTTGAGCATCCGGGTACGGGTCTCCAGGGAAACCTGCTCCGACAGGGTGCGGACGGTCCCGTCACCCCTGGTCTGATCACCGATGTATACCGGAGTATCCTGACCACCACGGGCCTGACGGACCGCCCGGCTGATGCCGCCCAGGGTATCGAAGTAGTTGTCCACCGTAGTGATGCCCAGCTCCACCGAATCCAGATTCTGATAGGTGAGCTGCACGTCCGCCAGCATGCTCTTGAGCAGGGCGTCCTGCTTCACGGGACGCCCGGACAGGCCATAGGCAAAGCCCTTGCGCTGGGTGTAGGTATCGGCCAGTTCGTCCTCGTCGTTCCAGCGGCCGTTCTCCACCAGGTTGTTGACGTTGGAACCATAGGCGCCGTCGGCATTGCCGTAGACCCGCAGGGCGGCCGTCTCCAGGTCGCAGCCATGCTCCTTCTGGTAGGCCAGGGCATGGGCACGGACGAAGTTCTGATCCAGCGGCTCATCGGCACTGGCGGCCAGGAAGGTGGCTTCGGCCAGCAGTTTGATCTGCAGCGGCAGCAGGTCACGGAAGATGCCCGACAGGGTGATCACCACATCGACGCGGGGACGACCCAGCTCCTCCAGGGGAATCAGGCTGGCGCCGGCCAGACGGCCATAGTTGTCGAACCGGGGCTTGGCCCCCACCAAGGCCAGGGCCTGGCCGATCTGGCTGCCTTCGGTCTTGAGGTTGTCGCTGCCCCACAGGACCAGGGCGATGGACTCCGGCAGCGGGTTGCCGTCTTCCACATGACGGGCCAGCAGGCGTTCCGCCTGGCGGGCGCCGTCCTTGAGGGCATAGGCGCTGGGGATGCGGAAGGGGTCAAAGCCGTGCAGGTTGCGGCCCGTAGGCAGCACCTCGGGGGTGCGCATCACGTCACCGCCCGGGGCCGGACGCAGGTAGCGTCCATCCAGGGCCTTGAGGATGCCCTCCAACTCCGTTTCCCGAGACAACAGATGATCCGCGTTGGCCAACTCCCGCAGGCGCTCCAGGGTCGTCTCATCCACCTGGGCACCGGTCTCCTTCACCGCCTTGTCGGCTGAACCGGTACGGACCAGGGCCTCAATCAGGGCACGCTCCGGCCGACTCTCGTCGGTGGCCTCGGCCATGGAGAGGAGCATGTCCACCCGCTCTTCTTCCGACAGGGCCTGCCCTACCACGTGCAGACCATGGGGGATCAGGGTGTACTCCAGCTCCAGGATCTGTTCGTTGAGCTTGTGGATCTGCGCGTCCGCATCCCCGGCATCGGAGACATCCCACAGGGGCTCGGCCTTGCACAGTTCCAGTTCGGCGGCCTGGGACTGGACCAGGGCCGCCAATTCCTCCCGCTCATGGGCCTGATCCGGCTCCAGGCCGCGCCAGCGCTCCAGGGAACTCTTCAGGTCCAGCAAACCACGATACAGGCCTGCATGGGCCACCGGCGGGGTCAGGTAGCTGATCAGGGTGGCACCGGCACGGCGCTTGGCGATGGCCCCTTCGGAAGGGTTGTTGGAGGCGTACAGATACAGGTTGGGCAGGTCGCCGATGAGGCGATCAGGCCAGCAGGTGCCGGACATGCCCACCTGCTTGCCGGGCATGAACTCCAGGGCGCCGTGGGTACCGAAATGCAGCACCGCATGGGCCTTGAAGTCCTCCCGCAGGTAGCGATAGAAGGCGGAGAAGGCGTGGGTGGGGGCAAAACCATGCTCGAACAGCAGGCGCATGGGGTCGCCCTCGTAACCGAAGGAGGGCTGCACCGCCACCAGCACGTTGCCGAACTGCCTGCCCTGAACCAGAATGGAGCTGCCGTTGCTGAGCAGCTTGCCCGGCGCGGCACCCCACTGGGATTCAATCTGCTGGAGCCAGCGTTCCCGGCGTACGTGTTCTTCGGCGGGAATCAGGGTATGGACATTGGCATCGGAGCCGTACTGCTCCCGGTTGCCGTTGATCACCGCCTCGCGCAGGGCATCGGTGCTTTCCGGCAGATCCACCTGGTACCCTTCCGCCTGCATGGCCTTGAGGGTGTTGTAGAGGGATTCAAACACCGCCAGGTAGGCGGCCGTGCCGGTGTTGCCCGCATTGGGCGGGAAGTTGAACAGGACGATGGCCACCTTGCGCTGAGCGCGCTCGGAGCGGCGCAGCGCCACCAGCTTGCGCACCCGGGCCACCAGCATGGCGGTACGCTCCTTGCAGGTGGACATGTCCTGGGGGTTCTCGATCTGGGTGAAAGTACAGGGGGTGTCGCAACCCTGACAGACCGCCCCCTCGCCGCCGGGGCGGCCACCATAGACCATGGGCACGGTACTGCCGTCCAGTTCGGGAATGGCCACCATGATGGTGCTCTCCACCGGCAGCAGACCCCGGTCGGAATTGCCCCACTGGTCCAGGGTCTGGAATTCCACCGGATGGGCGGCCACATAGGGCACATCCAGCTTGGCCAGGATCTCCTCGGCGGCGCGGGCATCGTTATAGGCGGGACCACCCACCAGGGAGAAGCCGGTCAGGGACACCACGGCATCCACCGTGGGACGGCCGTCCTTCATGAAGAACTTCTCGATGGCGGGACGGGAGTCCAGGCCGGAGGCAAAGGCCGGCACCACCTGCATGCCTTCCTCTTCCAGGCTGCGGATGACCGGGTCATAGTGGCCGGCGTTACCTGCCAGGACATAGGAACGCAGTACCAGCACCCCGACCCGGCCCTTGGCGTTCTTGTCGGACCAGCGGACCGGCAGATCCTGCAGACGGTCGGAGATGCGCGGCTTCATGTCCGGGTGATAGATACCCGTCTCGGGATATTCCAGCGGGAGGGAGGATGGTACCTTGCCCTTGAGAGCACGCCGGGGACCGGAGGCATAGCGATCAATGAGGAAGCGAATCATGTTGCTCATGTTCTCTTCCGAACCGCCCAGCCAGTACTGCAGGGTGAGGAAATAGGCGCGGACATCCTGAGCGGTGCCCGGAATGAAGCGCAGAAGCTGGGGAATGCGCCGCAGCATCTTCATCTGCTGGGCGCCGGCGGCACCGCCGGATTCCTTGTCCTTGCTGCCGCGCAGGCGCTTGAGCAGGGTCATGGGGCCGCTGCTGGGCTTGGACATGTCGAAACTGCCCATGTGGGTCAGCTTGGTGACATCGGCGGCGGACATGGCACAGACCAGGGCATCGCAGTTATCGCGACGGGCTTCCAGAGCCGGTACGATGGGCTTGTACTGATCCTCCAGAAACAGCATGGTGGCGATGATGATGTCCGCCGTCTCGATATCCGCCCGGCAGGCATCCAGGGCCTCCTGATTACCCTGCCACTCGGACGCGGCGTGCAGGCTCAGCGTCAGGCCCGGCAGGTCTTTCTGAAGCTTGATCCGGGCCCGATCCGTGGCGCTGGCCAGATGGGTGTCCATGGTCACGATGACAACCCGGACGGGAGTATGATCAACTGTGGACTTGGGCTTTGTTGCCATGATGCTCTTGGTGCCTGTTGATAAATTGGGCCGGGTGAGGCGATGGGGCGGATTCACCCTGGAATGCGTGTCAAATTAGATCGCCCTGCCCCGGGTGTCAACCAAGCTAGACAACAACCCGGGGTATAGTTGAGCTTTATCGTGTTGTCGGTTCAAGTGGAGACCTGTCTTGAAAGGAATTACCCGTACCTTCCTCACCGGCCTGGCGGCCATTCTGCCGTTGCTGGTCACCGTCGTGCTGCTGCTGTGGCTGAGCAACACCCTGGAAAACCTGCTGGGCGCGGTACTGCAGTGGGTCCTGCCCGATATGCTTTACTTCCCGGGCCTGGGGCTTATCACCGGTATCGGCCTGATCTTCGCCCTGGGGCTGCTGATGCGGGCCTATATCGTGCAGGGGGTCTTCAGTTGGGTGGAAGGCTGGATGCAGCGCATCCCGGTGGTGAAGACCATTCACGGCACGGTGCGGGACGTGACCCGGCTGTTTTCCGGCGACATCCGGAATCGTTTTGGTGAAGCGGTACTGGTCACCCTGCCGGGAATGGACGGCAAACTGGTAGGATTCGTCACCCGGGAGGATTTCTCGGGACTGCCCGACAACCTGGGCGGCGAAGGCATTATCGCCGTCTATCTGCCCATGAGCTACCAGATCGGCGGTTATACCCTGATGCTGCCGCGGAACCGGGTGGAGCCACTGAACCTGTCCCTGGAAGACGCCATGCGCTATACCCTCACCGCCGGCGTATCCGCCCACCAGAACGACGACTGATCCCGAGAGCCGGGCTTCCTGGAAGCAGGCCTCGTGGGAGCGGACCTGCCCGCGAACAGCGCCGCCCCCCCTGCCATGCCCTGTCATTCGCCGGCAGGCTGGCTCCTACACACTCCCAATGCCGGACTATCTCAAGGTGCCCTGGAACCCCTCTTGGAACACCCTCAGGGCAGCCACCCCCAGGCCCTCGGTCAGACGGGTGAACAGGTCCTGACGCCGAGTGAAGTCCACGATCCGCTCTTCACCGATCACCTCACGGGCGACATAACCGGTACTGCCCAGACCGTCGATCAGCCCCAGCTCCACACCCTCCTCCCCGGTCCAGATCAGACCGCTGAACAGACGGGGGTCATCCGCCAGGCGATCCCCTCGGCCGGTCTTCACGGCTTCCACGAACTGCGCATGGATGCGATCCAACATGGCCTGGACATGGACCTTCTCATCCGTCTGCACGGGCATGAAGGGATCCAGCAGGCCCTTGTTGCCACCCGCCGTCATGAGTCGACGCTCGATGCCGAGGCGATCGATGGCGTCTACGAAGCCGAAACTGTCCATACGCACACCGATGGAACCGATGATGCTGGCCCTGTCGGCATAGATGCGATCGGCGGAAACGGCCACGTAGTAGCCACCGGAAGCCCCCACATCGGAGATCACCGCATAGAGCGGGATATCAGGATGCTGCTCGCGCAGATGCCGGATGGCATCATTGATATAGCCCGCCTGCACGGGACTGCCGCCCGGGCTGTTGATGCGCAGGATGACCGCCACGGTATTGCGGTTCTCAAAGGCAGCCCGCAGGCCTCCCACCACCAGATCGGCACTGGCGGCGCCTCCTTCGGCGATGATCCCCTGCACATCCACCACGGCGGTGTGCCGGGCCTTGCGATCCGCATCGCGTCCGGGCAGGGCATCCATGACCGCGAGCAGGATGAAGAAGAGATAGGCAAAGCCCAGCAGTTTAAAGAAGATGCTCCAGCGACGGGCAGCGCGACGCTCCTTGACGCCCGCCAGGGCAATCTCTCGCAGGGCCTCGCGCTCCCAGTGTTCCGGGGCGGGCCGGCGCTGATCGTCATCGGGATCAATTGAAGGGTTCATCAGTCGGAGTGTCCTTGGTTGCACATGATGTTTTGGACAGCAGGCCCTGGGGATGTTCCGAGCAAGTCACCCCGATGAGGACCAGGCATGGCGCCGGCACCCCAGCCAGTCAGGCAGCTGCGCCACCCCATCCAGCAGGCCCTTGGGGGCATGGGGCTGCAACTCCCGGGCAGAGTGAACCCCGGAGGTCACACCCAGAGCGTCAGTACCGGCGTTGCGGGCCATCAGCAGATCATGGGTGCTGTCACCGATCATCAGTGTCTGTTCCGGCATGATGCCCAGCTCATCCATGATCGTCTGCAGCATCTGGGGATGAGGCTTGGATAGGGTTTCATCCGCGCAACGGGTCGTCAGAAAACGGGGGCCCAACCCCGTCTCATCCAGCACCCGATCCAGGCCTACCCGAGACTTGCCGGTGGCTACCGCGCACCAGTACCCCTGATCAAGCAGATCATCAAGCAACTCCGGCACCCCGGCAAACAGGGGCGCGGGGGTATCGTCGATGAACAGGAAACGCTCCCGGTAGGCTTGGTTAAAGGCCTGAAAGAGCGCTTCATCCGCGTCGGGATAGAGCTGCAGGATGGCCTCCCGCATGCCAAGACCGATCACGTCACGCAGACGCTGCGCCGGCAACGGCGTGGCGCCCAGGACCTCAATGGTCGACTGCATGCAGGCCACGATGCGCGCCACCGAATCCATCAGGGTGCCATCCCAGTCGAAGACCAGTAATTGATAGGGATTTTCAGTTGTCACGGGGGAAAGACCTCAATCCAGCGGGGTAAGCTGCGCCAGCACCTGACTCAATTCCGGTTCCAGCGGGGCTTCGATGGCATAGGTGCGGCCGCTGACGGGCAGCGTGAAGTTCAGGGCGCGGGCATGCAGGAACTGGCGCCTGAGCCCCGACTTCTTCATCCGACGGTTGAACTCGAAATCACCATAGTGTCGATCCCCGGCCACCGGATGCCCCTCATGGGCCGCGTGCACACGGATCTGATGGGTTCGGCCCGTGCCGATACGGACATCCATCAGCGTGGCCTCCGTAAAACGTCGGCCGGGTATGAACAGGCTGTCCGCATCACGGCCATCTTCGTCATCCACCTGCACCAGTCGGATACCACCACGGCGGACATTGCGGGCCAGACCGGCATTCACCCGACGCTCACCACCCGACCACTGCCCCGTCAACAGGGCCAGATAGGTCTTGTCGATCCCGCCGCTGCGCAAAAGTTCATGAAAGGCCAACAGGGCCGGGCGATTGCGGGCCAGTACCAGACAGCCACTGGTCTCTCGATCCAGACGATGGGCCAGTTCCAGAAAGGGTTCGCCCCGGCCCATCTTCCGCAGGGCCTCGATGACCCCTACGGCCACGCCGCTGCCGCCATGCACCGGCAAACCGGCCGGCTTGTTGATCACCAGCAGATCATCGTCTTCCAGCAGCACCGAGCGATCGAGCAGATCCGCCAGCCCCTGGGGTAACGGTCGGTCATCCTGTCGCGGCTCACTGCGGCTGACCGGAGGAATCCGCACCATATCCCCGGTCACGACCCGATAATCGGGCTTGGCGCGTCCCTTGTTGACACGCACCTCGCCTTTGCGCAGCAGTCGGTAGACCCGGGTACGGGGCACACCCTTGAGGTGGCGCAGGAGGAAATTGTCCAGACGCTGCCCGGCATCGGACGCACTGACCTGGACGTGGACTACCGCCGAAGGGCTGGATTTGGGGGTTTCGGACATCGCGAAATAATAACAGGTCACTCAAAGGTTTGATGGAATTTTGCCGGATTGCTATCATGGCTCGTCGCGCTGGGTTGACTCGGCAGATATCGGAGCGGCCCCGCAGCCCCGCGGTCCCCGCGAATCCTCCCGAATCGCCCACCTCCCGCGACCGACAGAACACCAAACGGGGAATACCTGCCTGTATTGAGGGCATGTGTCGTTCCCCGTCATGGATATGCACGCTCTAGAACAATAGATCCCTTGAGTATTCTGAGCGGTTTTTTGGACAACTTTGCCCCCACGCCCCTGTGCCTTGCACATGCGGGCGTTGTGCTCCCATGGCTGTTCGCATGCGCCCTGATGACCGGCGGCGTGCGCCTTCTCCATGCAGCACCGCCGACGCCGTGTGAACGCCGGGGCGTGGCCGGGCCCTGCACCCGAGATACACTTCATGAAACGAATCCTAGTCAATGCCACGCAGCCGGAAGAGCTGCGTGTGGCCATGGTGGACGGCCAAAAACTCTACGATCTGGACATCGAACTCCCCTCCCGCGAGCAGAAAAAGGCCAACGTCTACAAGGGTGTCATCACCCGTGTTGAGCCCAGCCTTGAAGCTGCCTTCGTCAACTACGGTGCGGAACGCCACGGTTTCCTGCCGTTCAAGGAGATTTCGCGCAGCTACCTGAACCAGCCGGACAACCCCGAAGCCTCCCCCAGGACCGCCCTCAAGGAAGGCATGGAACTCATCGTCCAGGTGGAAAAGGAAGAACGGGGCAACAAGGGGGCCGCCCTGACCACCTTCGTCAGCCTGGCCGGACGCTACCTGGTACTCATGCCCAACAACCCCAGGGCCGGGGGCGTGTCCCGCCGCATCGAGGGCGAGGAACGCAGCGAAATCCGTGAGTCCCTGGCACAGCTGGATGTCCCCCAGGGCATGGGACTGATCGCCCGTACCGCCGGTGTCGGCCGTAGCGTCGAAGAACTGCAGTGGGACCTGGAGTACCTCAAGACCCTGTGGAATTCCATCGCCGAGGCCGCCGAAAGCCGCAAGGGCCCCTTCTTGGTCTACCAGGAAAGCAACGTGATCATCCGCACCCTGCGGGATCACATGCGCAATGACATCGCCGAGGTCATCATCGATGATCCCAAGGTGTTTTCCCAGGCCCGGGACTTCGTCCAGCAGGTGATGCCCAACAATCTGCGCAAGCTCAAGCTCTACGAAGACCATGTCCCCCTGTTCAACCGCTACCAGATCGAAAGCCAGATCGAAGCCGCCTTCCAGCGCGAGGTCACCCTGCCCTCCGGTGGCGCCATCGTCATCGACCATACCGAGGCACTGATCTCCATCGACGTCAACTCCGCCCGTGCCACCAAGGGCAGCGACATCGAGGAAACCGCGCTCAACACCAACCTGGAAGCGGCCGAGGAGATTACCCGTCAGCTGCGGCTGCGGGATCTGGGTGGTCTGATCGTCATCGACTTCATCGACATGGCCCCCAACAAGAACCAGCGCGAAGTGGAAAACCGCTTGCGTTCGGCCCTGGAGATGGACCGGGCCAGGGTCCAGGTGGGACGCATCTCCCGCTTCGGCCTGCTGGAGATGTCCCGCCAGCGCCTGCGTCCCTCCCTGGGAGAATCCAGTCAGATCGTCTGCCCTCGCTGCAATGGCCATGGCCATATCCGTAGCGTGGAATCACTTTCCCTGTCCGTGCTCCGATTGGTGGAAGAAGAGGCCATGAAAGAGAAGACCGGGTGCGTGCTGGCTCACCTGCCGGTGGATGTGGCCACCTTCCTGCTGAACGAAAAGCGGGATGTGATCTCCACCATCGAAAACCGCTACACCGTGGACATCACCCTGGTGCCCAGCCCCAGCATGCTGACGCCCCATTTCACGGTGAGGCGCATGCGCGGTGAGGAAGTGACCGAGGAACTCGAAGGCAAGAGCAGTTACCAGATCCTGACCGAAGATGAACCCGAACTGGTAAACCAGACACGCAAGAGCCGCTTGGAAAAGGCCCTGGTGCAGACCATTGCACCAGCGGCACCGGCACCGATGGACATGCAGCCTCGGGCTCAGGCGCCCATCCCTCAGGCTCGGCGCAGCGTCTCCCCGGTGTCCCTGCCCGGCCTGTTCAGCCGTATCTGGAGCAGCCTGTTCTCCAACGATGAACGCCCGGCAGCACCCCAGACCGCCCCCCGGACGCCCCAACGCAGCCAGGGCCGGCCCGGCCGCAGCGCAGAAGCCAATGAAAACCAGAGTCGCAGCGAGCGTGGAGACAGCGGCACGCCTCCTGCGCGGCGTGAACGCCCGGCCCAGGACGGCGATTCGGACACGAGCAGAGGGCGCTCCCGTCGCAACACTCGCACCCGACGGGGTCGGGATACCGGCAACGATGAGCGATCACGCAGCGCCGGCGGTCATCGCCCGGAACCCTCCAGACGTACCGAAGAGACCGACGGCAACAAACCCGCGGAATCCAGGACAGCCGAAACACCGGCAAAGTCGCCTGTCGATGAGCCCCGCCAGGAAACACCTCAGCCCCCAGCCCAGGAACACCGGGACAAGGGGGAAGGTAACGGCGGCACCCGCAGCCGGGGGCGTCGTGGGGGGCGCCGCCGGCGTCGCAGCTCCGGCTCGGGTGATGAGCATCGTAACTCGGACAACGGTCGTCAGGACGACGCTCAATCCACCGTGGAAGCATCGACGGAAACCCGCAAGGAACATCCAAGCACCGCGGAGCAGAGTACCGAGCAGGGTGAAGACAACCGTCCCCGGGATCGGCGACCACGCCAAGCGACTCAGGATGCCCCAACCGACGGCGCAACTTCCGCAGCGGTGAGCGCAAGCGCCCCACCCGCCCGGGAACCCGACCAGTCCAGCCAGGATGAAAGCGGCGCATCCAAAGCGAAAAGGGAGCAGCAACCCAGTCAGGAATCTCAGGCGGCACCGCTTCCCAGCCAGCCGCTGCCTCCGCCGGCCGCAGCCAAGCCGCCGGCCATCCCTGCGGAACCCCAGGCAGCCGGGCAGTCGATTGCCCCCGAGACCAAGGTGGAAGCAGCCCGGCCGGCGCCCAAATCCGAGCCGACCAGAGAGGCATCACAGCCGCCTCAGGACAGGGAATCCCCGACACAGGAAAAGGGCTTGCAGGCAACGCCTTCGGCCAAGCCTGACCAGAGCGCCAAGTCCGCAGTGGAAGAAACCCGGGAACCCCGACGCTCGGGCTCCGTCAAGGCCCAGAGACCGGCCAGTGCTCGTCGCAGCGAAGGCCGCCGCACTACTGCCGGCACCAGCAAGGAAGAAGTCGTCAGGGCGGTGAAAGAAAACGCCGGACCGGCAGCTGCCGGTCCGGAAACATCTGCTGTCGCTGAAAAGCCCGCCATGACCGACAAACCGACACCGGCCACACCGGCCACACCGGCCACACCGGCAAACAGCGACCAGGAGGCTCCGACGACGGACGGCAGCAAGGGATCGGAAACGGCAGATCGCTGACGGCGACGCCGGATCCGCAACCCGGTGGCCGGGGGAGTTACCCCCGGCCCCTCAAGGGAAGATCATGGGCCTGACAGAGGTGTAGCAACAATCCTCTCGAAGCGTCTTCCACCATATCCATGACCCGTTCAAAGCCGGTAGAGCCGCCATAATAAGGGTCCGGCACCTCCAACTCGGACCACTGGGTCCCGAAGTCCATGAACAGTGACAGCCGCACGCCGGGGCGTGCCTCTCCCATCAGGCGTACGTTCTCCAGATTGTCCCTGTCCATCACCAATACGTAATCAAACCGTTCCAGATCCGCTCTCTCGATACGTCGGGCCCGCTGTCCGGACAGATCTATCCCCCGGCCCTGAGCCGTGCGCCGCGCCCGCTCATCCGGCGGCTCGCCCACATGATAGGCATGGGTCCCCGCTGAATCCACGTGAATCAGATCGGCCAGACCCGCCTGCACCACATGGTGCTCGAAGACACCCTGAGCCATGGGGGAGCGACAGATATTCCCCATGCAAACGAACAGGACACTCAATTTCATGTCGAAATCTCCGTCAGCAGGCTCAAGTTGCCTGAGCCGCTGAAACCATCTATTGAACATCTATCCCCACTCACTCTCACACCGCGCGTTGCCAGTAGGCACCGACGCAGGCTATCGTTAGACCATCCATGGATACTTCCGCTCCCCAGACGATCCGTCTCCAGCCTGCCGACCTGCAGGCCAAGGTCCTTGGGAATCTCCTGCAGCGCCTCCAGGCCGGACAGATCGTCCAGGCCAGGGTCCTGACCGACAGCCTCCGGGCAGGGGACGCCGTGCAGTTGCGACTGGCGGGCGAAACGCTGGAGCTGCGCCTGCCACTGGCCGTACGCACCGGGGATAGCCTGCGGATGCAGGTCACGGCCGTCAACCCCAGGCTGGAACTGGCCCTGCTGCGGGAAGCACCGGCACCGCAACCGTCTACGCCGCAATCTCCGCTGCAGTCCACGCGACAGTCTCCATTGCCGCACACGCCGCAGGCAATCCTGTCGACCTTTCTCCGGCAATGGGCGCCCCAGCAGTCGGGACAGGCGCCCCTGCTGGCAAGCCTGCATGCACTGAACCAGCCGGGGCAAGCCGGTGCCGCGGGGCTTCCCGAGCCGCTGGCCCAGGCCTTGCAGCGCCTGTGGCAGGCCCTGCCCACCCCCTCACAGATTGGCACTCCGGAAGGCCTGCGCCAGGCGATGTTGGGTTCGGGCCTGTTCTATGAGGCACGGCTTGCCCACCCCGCCCCCTCGGCGCGCACGGATCTCCCCCAGGACCTGAAGGCACGCCTGCTGTCCCTGGCCGAACAACTGCGCGCCCTCCCCCTGCAACCGCGCACCCAGCTGCCCCGCGGCGGTCCGGCGACGGCGGAGCTGCCACCGCCCTTGCCCAACACCTCACCGACGGCCCAGCCCCGCGCGCCGGCGACCGCCAGCGCCGCACTCCTGCCGGCCTCTCTGCTGCTGGACACACTGCGCCAACAGGTGGAGCGATCCCTGGCCAGACTGGTGATCCATCAGCTTTCGTCCACGGAGAAACCGGACGAGGTTTCCCAACCGCGATGGCTGCTGGAACTGGCCCTGCGCGCCGAACAGGGTATCGACATCGTCCACATGCGCCTGGAGCGGGATGCCCGCCAAGGTCAGGGGGATGACGAACAGGCGCATACCTGGAAGGCCGATCTGGCCATGGATCTGCCGGAACTGGGGCCGGTGCATGTCCGGATCGTAGTCCGCGGGCAGGATGTCAGTACCCACTTTCGGGTTGACTCGGAGGAGACTCGCCAGCGCCTTGAAGATGCCCTACCCCAGCTGAAGGGTAACCTGGAATCCCGGAATCTTCAGGTCCACAGCCTGAACTGCCGAACCGGGACACCACCGGATATCCCCCCCACTGCCGCCGACGGGCCCTGGATCGACAGTCACGCCTGATGAAAAAACCCATCGAACACAAGCCGGGCAGACGCCAGGCCGTTGCACTGCATTACAGCGGCACCGGCGCCCCGCGCCTGACAGCCAAGGGTGAAGGAGAACTGGCGGAACGGATGCTGGAGATTGCCAGGGCTCATGATGTACCCGTCCACCGGGATGCTGCCCTGAGCATGACCCTCTCCCGGGTACCCCTGGGGGAGGAGATCCCGGAAAATCTCTATATAGCGGTGGCGGAAGTCCTCGCCTTCATCTACCTGCTCAGCGGCAGAACGCCCGCTGATGCCGGCAAAGGTCAGGACACGGAGTGATCCCGGTGCATGGCCAGCAGCAGTTCCGCCTCCCCGGAAGACAGTCCGCAGCCGGCCACCAGGTCATCCCGAGTAGCCCCCTGCCTGACCATGCGCATGGCTTGCCGGTAAGGCCCCTCATCCACATCACGCATGAGCACCTGCTCCTGCTGCTCCGCCAAACGGCGCAGTTGCTGATCCACCGTCTTGCGGTAAGCCTCGAACTGCTGTTCCTCGTTGTGCAACGCGCTCAGCGCGCCCCGCAGGGCCAGCACGGATGTTTCCTGAAGACTCAGGCGCTTGCGCAAGGCATCCAGCCGGCGTTTAAGCCAAAAACAGGCCGCGGCGCTTGCCAGTGCAATCAGCAAGGCCAGGGTCAGGACGATGTAAGAAATCATGCGTATTCGTCTATGTGATTGGGGTCATCATCCCGGTCGGACCTTCTCGGCGGCACGGACGGCTTATCGACATCCTCGCGTTCGGCATCCGAGTCGTCTTCCGGTGACTTGCGACGGGCCGGAGAACGGGGAAACCGTCCCCGTTCATCCCCCTCCTCGGGCACCGGGCGTCCGGGAACCAGTGGATGGGCGGGAGGAATCGGAAGATCCGCAGCCATGATTTACCTCCGAAGATCGTCCCCTTTGTTAAAGAGTAGCCACCTCAGCCCACTCATCATCGGTGAGCAGCTTGTTAAGGTCAACCACGATGGTCAGCTCACCATCACGACTGGCCACCCCCTGAATGTACTTGGAGCTTTCATCATTGCCGACGTTCGGGGCAGGCTCCACATCACGGGCCGCCAGCTCGATGACCTCGGCCACACTGTCCACCATGATACCCACCACCTGCCCCCCCACCTCGATGATGACGATCCTGGAGGCATCATCCGAGTCCTTGTCCATAAGCCCCATGCGCCGACGGGCATCAATGACCGTCACCACATTGCCCCGCAGGTTGATGATGCCCAGCACGTAGTGGGGGGCTCCGGGGACCGGCGCAATCTCAGTCACCCGCAGCACCTCCTGCACCTGCATGACGTTGATGGCATAGGTCTCCTCCGCAAGACGGAATGTGACGTATTGAGTGGCAGATGCCGCCTGGGATTCTTTTGCCATGAACTGAAACCTCTTTTCGGGCCGGATGCATCATGTCATGCCGGCGATGATCTTAATATTGGAATTCAAGACGCAGAGGATACCCTCAGCCCCAAGTCCCCTTTTCCAGACTCCGGGCCAGATAGTCCGCATCCAGTATGGCGCACAGATGTTTGATCACCGTGCCGGACAGCCAGGGTCGCTTGCCGCTGGGCGAGCGCCAGCGTACCAGCTCGGGGGACAGGGTCAGGGTTTCCTCCACCCGGTCACAGACCAACCCCCATCGCCCCTCGTCAATGAGGATCAGATTGCCGGGAGGCGGTCTGTTCGCCAGACGATCCGGCGGCAATACGTGGGGGCTGATATCCACCACTTTCACCTTGCGGCCATGATGCTCCGTCAGTCCCAGAAACAGGGAACTGTGGCCGGGCATGGGGGTGATCTCCCTGGGCATGGTCATGATGCCAGTCAGTTTCACCAGTGGAATCGCCAACGTCACACCGCCCAGCCGGAACAGCAGACACTGAAAGGGCTTTTGCGCCCATGCCGGAGGGCAATCCTGCGCAGGCGCCGGAGGTGCGGGAGGTGCCGCGATCGGCACGGGTTTGATCGGGGTGACAATGGCCCGCACGGGCGCAGGTTTCACGGGCGCAGGCGGCGGTGCAGACCCTGACGGCAGCGGGGTGACTTCAGCGATTTCCTGCAGCAAGTCATCCAGATAGGCGGTCAGGGCCTGGGGCTCATCCACCACCGTAACCCGGGGCTTGGAATCCTCCGGCCTGTCATCCCGGTGATTCATGATGCGGCCCTGCGGCGAAAGTCATGCTGTCCCAACAAGGAATCCAGCAGGCGTGCATAAGCCTCGGTCCCGCGGGCATCCGGCAGCATGATGGGCAGAGGCATGCCGGCGATGGCCGCCTCCCTGAATTTGGTATCCACCGTGATCACCCCCTGCCAGAGACAGTCACTGTAATTGTCACGCAACTCCCATAGGGCCTGGGTAGATGCGCGGGTACGGCGGTCAAACAGGGTGGGTACCACCACGTACTCCAATGCATCCTTGCGCGAGCGCTGGATCATTTTCAATGTCTGCAGCATGCGGTCAAGCCCGCGAATGGCCAGGTATTCCGTCTGCACGGGGATGAGCAGCTTGCTACAGGCAGCCAGTGCATTCACCATCAACACCCCCAGCATGGGAGGGCAGTCCAGCAGGACGTATTCAAACCGCCCCTGCAGCCCCTGAATCGCCCGTTTGATGACCAGGCCCATCCCCTCCCGGGTTCCCAACTGACGATCCAGCGTGGCCTGGGCCGTCGATGCGGGCAGGATGTACAAGTGATCGAAGCGGGTGGCGCGTACCGCCCCGCTTGCCTGGATCGGCCTGCCTTCCGCAGCCTGATGAAACAGGCTGTAGACGCCGCCGGTGGCCCCTTCCGGATCACCGCCGAAATAGGCGGTCAGTGAACCGTGGGGATCCAGGTCCACCAGCAGGGTCTCATGCCCCCTGGCCGCCAGCAGCCCGCCCAGGGACACCGTGGTGGTGGTCTTACCCACGCCCCCCTTCTGATTGGCGACAGCCCATATCACGGTCATGGCTGATCCTCCATATTCCGTCGTCCCTGGTTTAACAGTATCTGGATATCCTCGCGCAGCATCTCCGGCGGCGCACCTTCACCGGTACCGGGACGACGGCCAGCCAACACCACGATGTTGACGCGACGATTCTGCAGGCGCCCCTCCGGCGTCACATTGTCGGCCTTGGGGCGATATTCACCGAACCCGATGGCCGCCATCTGCTCCGGATCCACCCCGTTGCGGGCAAAGAGGTTGACGACGGTGGCGGCCCGCCCGGAGGAAAGCTCCCAGTTGGAAGGATAGACCGGCGTACTGATGGGTATATTGTCGGTATGGCCTTCCACATGGATCCGTGCGGGGAACTGGGCCAGGATCGAGGCCAGCCTCTCCAGCACGGGCACCGCTTGCGCTGCCAGCTCGGCACTGCCGCTGGAAAACAGGATACTGGTGTTGATCTGCACCTCGATCCACAACCGATCCCGCCCCACCTCGATCAGCCCCGCCTCGATCAATGGGGCCATGGCCACCTCGATCTGGTCCGCCATGGCATTGATACCCTCGATGGCCACCGACAGCCCCTCCAGATCCATGTCCACCAGGATCTCCTCCAGGCTGCGCGTCATCCGTTCCATTTCCATGGGAGAGGTAATGGGCGGAGGCTCCACCGCGGAGGGGCGAGGCGACCTGGTCAGATCACCGACCTGAATGGGCTCGATGGTTCTGGGGGTTGCCCTGAAGGCCTCCACCAGGGATTCCGAAAGAATCCGGTACTTGCCTTCGTTGAGTGATGAGATCGCGTACATCACCACGAAAAAGGCCAGCAACAGGGTCATGAGATCCGCATAGGGGATCGCCCAGGCCTCGTGGTTGACATGCTCCTCGTGTTTTTTCCGACGTCTTGACATGACAGGCTTCCAGCAACCCCCTCAAACCTGCGGCCATGGCGCCAAGGCCCGCCGGGTCAGTGCAGGTACCCCTGCAGTTTGATCTCGATATTGCGCGGGTTCTCACCCTCGGCAATGGAAATGATCCCTTCGATGATCATCTCCCGATAGGCACTCTGATTCTGAATGATGGCCTTCAGCTTGTTGGACACGGGCAGGAAAAAAAGGTTGGCCGAGGCAATCCCGTAGATGGTGGCCACAAAAGCCGCCGCGATACCGGCCCCCAGGCGACTGGGGTCGGACAGATTCTGCATCACCGCCATCAGACCCATCACCGCGCCGATGATGCCCATGGTCGGCGCGTAGACCCCCATGCTTTCGTAGACCTTGGCGGCCTGGGTGTGAAAATCTTCACGGGTATGACTATCCACCTCCAGGATCGTGCGGATTGTCTCAGGCTCCGTGCCGTCCACCAGCAACTGCAGACCCTTGCGGGCGAAGGCGTCCTCCTCGGTTTCCGCCAGAGACTCAAGCCCCAGCAGACCTTCCTTTCTGGCCACCTGACTCCAGCTGATGATCCGTTCGATGACGGCCTCGGGGTCGAGCCTGGGCGGCACAAAGGCCCAGGGCAGAATCTTCATGGCCTGCATGAACACCAGCGGACGCGCCTGAATCAGGGCCGCCGCAATCGTGCCGATCACCACGATCACGAACGCGGCCAAGTTCCACAGGGCCGCCAGTCCACTGCCCTTGGCAACGGTGCCGC
This sequence comes from Ectothiorhodospira lacustris, assembly GCF_022227785.1. NCBI lineage: Bacteria > Pseudomonadati > Pseudomonadota > Gammaproteobacteria > Chromatiales > Ectothiorhodospiraceae > Ectothiorhodospira > Ectothiorhodospira lacustris. Next base: position 25,538 of record NZ_JAJNQM010000004.1, read on the forward strand.
CGAAAATGGCCACCAAGGCCAGCAGCACACCGATGAGCGTGAGAATATCCATGCTTCAGCACCCCTCGGCCAGCAATCTGCCGATCTGGGACAGGGGCAGGACACGATCCGCAAGCCCCGCATCCACCACGGCGGCCGGCATGCCGTACACTACGCAGCTCTCTTCGTCCTGGGCCCAGATCTTTGCGCCGCATCGCTTCAGGAGCCGTGCCCCCTCCCGGCCATCGGCGCCCATGCCGGTCATGATGATGGCCAAGGCATCGCCGCGGAAAGCCGCCGCGGCGGAATTGAAGGTGACATCCACGCTGGGGCGGTAATGTTGCTCGGGGGAACTGTCAGTGATCCTGACCCGGTGCTGCCCCCCACGGGCCTCCACCAGCATCTGTTTGCCACCGGGGGCCAGCAACGCCAGCCCCGGTGCCAGCACATCGCCATCGCCTGCTTCCTTGATCCGGATCCGGCACAGCTGATCCAGGCGCTGGGCGAAGGCGGGGGTGAAGGTGCCCGGCATGTGCTGTACCAGCAGCAACGGCAGCGGAAAATGGGCGGGCAACTCGGCCAGCACTTTCTGCAGCGCCAGCGGCCCTCCCGTCGAGGTCCCAATGAGCACCACCCGAAAATCCCGCAATTGAATCGGGGTACGATCCGGGACACTCCGCGCCGATCGGGGTGTCGGCAGGCCGGCAGGTGACGTGACCGCCACGGGGCGACCTGACGGCGGTGCTGCAGCCCCCCCACGGGAACCCAATCCGGACGACACAGTAGCAGCGGGCGGCGGTGAGAAGCGTCGTCTTCCCACCGCCTTGACACGACGCCGGAGCACTTCCTTGGCTTGCTCCTGATCACGGGCGATGTCTTCGAATTTTTTGGGCAGGAAATCCACCGCGCCAGCCTCAAGGGCATCCAGGGTGGCCTTGGCGCCTTCCGTGGTGATGGAAGAAAACATCAGGATCGGCACAGGATTGCGGGCCATGATGCGCCTCACCGCAGTGATACCGTCCATCACCGGCATCTCGATATCCATGGTGATCACGTCAGGACTGAGACTGGCGGCCTGGTCCACTGCCTCCTGGCCGTTACTCGCGGTCCCCACCACCTCAATGGACGGATCGGCATTCAGGATTTCCACGATGCGACGCCGGAAGAATCCGGAATCGTCCACCACCAGAACGCGAACCGCCATCAAATCTCTCCGTCTTTTCCAGGTCATGGGCCCCCGCATCCGGATCGTTCGGGATGATGCGGGGACAGGTCAGATCAGTGCCTTCTGGCGTAATTCTTCAGAAGTCCAGGCACATCAAGGATCAGCGCTATACCCCCATCACCGGTGATGGTTGCACCTGCCAGTCCGGGGACTCCGTGCAGCATATTGCCCAGGGGCTTGATAACCACTTCTTCCTGCCCGATCAGGCTGTCCACCACAAAGCCCACCCGTTGATTGCCGCTGAACACCACTACCACATGTCCCATCCCCCGATATTCGTCGGTACTGCCGGAAACAAGCCACCGCCGCAGATAGTAAAGCGGCAGGGAGCGGTTACGAACCATGATAACCTCCTGATCATCCACACGGTTCGTTCGCGACAGGTCCAGGTCGAAGATTTCACTGACATTGGCCAGCGGCAACGCGAAACGCTGTCGGCCCAGCACCACCATCAAGGTCGGCAGAATGGCCAGGGTCAAGGGCAGGCGAATACTCAGGATGCTGCCCTTGCCCAGTTCGGAAGTGACATCCACCCGTCCATTGAGCTGGGCAATCCGGGTCTTCACCACATCCATACCGACGCCGCGACCGGATACGTCGGAAATCTCCGTCTTGGTGGAAAAGCCCGCCCTGAAAATGAGATTGAAGGCGTCGTTATCCGAAAGACGCGAAGCCGCATCCTCATCCATCAAGCCTTTTTCCACTGCCTTTTTGCGCAGCACATCCGGATCCATGCCCTTGCCGTCATCGGAGATGGTCAGCAGGATATGGTCGCCCTCCTGGGCGGCTGACAGGACCACATGGCCGACACGCGGTTTGCCGGCGGCCAAGCGCTCCTCCGGTGACTCGATACCGTGATCCACGGCATTTCGCACCAGGTGCACCAGGGGATCGGCCAGGGCCTCCACCAGGTTTTTGTCAAGGTCGGTATCTTCCCCCCACAGCTCCAGATTGACCTCCTTTTTGAGACTTCGGGCCAGATCCCGGACCACCCGGGGAAAGCGCCCGAACACCTTCTTGATCGGCTGCATCCGGGTCTTCATCACGGCCGCCTGAAGATCCGCCGTGACCACGTCCAGATTGGTCACGGCCTTGGATACCTGTTCATCCCGCATGCGTGAGCGCAAGGTCGCCAGGCGGTTGCGCACCAGCACCAGCTCCCCCACCAGATTCATGATGTCATCCAGACGTTTGGTATCCACACGAACCGATGTATCGGCCAAGGGAGTGGACTTGGCCGCCTTCTCCACGCCGCCGGCTACCGGTGCCGCCGACGATGTTGCTGCCGGCACATTCGGCTGGGCGGTTTTAGGTCCCTCCCCCTTGCCGTGAAGGCTGTCCAGCAGGCTTTCGAATTCATCATCGGAGATGGTATCGCCTGCCCCAGGGGGGGATGCCTGGGCGGAAGCCGCGGACTCCGGCTTTCTACCCTGCAGTTCGTCCAGCAGCTGGTCAAATTCTTCATCGCTGATGGCGTCGCCATCAGCCTGAGCCTTTCCCGCGGAGACAGGCGGTGGAACCGCAGACGTCATGCTCTCCGGTTTCGGGCCGCCGTTTTGCTTTTGATCCTGAAGGGCATCCAGCAAAGCCTCGAACTCGTCATCCGTGATATCCCCCCGAAGCTCCCCCTGAGCCGGCACGGACCGCGGCGACACGGGTGTCGGCACGGGTGTCGGCACCGGAGGCGGCGGCGGTGCCTCCCCCTGGGGCAGGGTCAGGGGTTCCAGGGCCGCCATCAGGTGATCCGGCGCAGGGGCCGGCATCTCGCCGGAGCGCACCTCATCAAACATCCGGTTCAACACGTCCACCACCTGAAGGATGGTATCCATCAGGTTGCTGTCCACATGACGCTGCCCCTGGCGCAGCAGGTTGAACACGTCTTCGGCCCGGTGGCAGATCTTGACCAGGTTTTCCAGATTCAGGAACCCGGCCCCACCCTTGATGGTGTGGAAACTGCGAAAGACCGAATTGAGCAGATCTTTATCGTCGGGGGTCTGTTCCAGCTGAACCAACTGCTCACTGAGGCCCTCCAGCAATTCGCCGGCCTCAACCAGAAAGTCCTGAAGGATTTCGTCGTCGGTATCCAGACTCATGTCCGTCTCTCACGCCCAGTGCAATCGCACCCTGATATTCCGGTTTGGCGGCCGGACCGGCGAAATCTGAAACAGGCCGACGTCCCGGTGACAGGACAAGTTTTAAAATCCAAGGCTGGACAACAAGTCATCCACATCATCCTGGCTTTTTACCACGTCGCCCTGATCCGACGTCCCCTTGACCGCAGGGCCGGCCGGCTCGGTCCCCGCGCCCCTGTCCTTGCCTTCCGGCGTGGACAGACGCTTACCGGAGATACGCACCAGCCCCACCAGGCTGTCTTCCAGATCCTGCACCAAGGTCATGACGCGGCGGATGACCTGCCCCGTCAGATCCTGAAAGTCCTGAGCCATGAGCACTTCCGAAAGCTGACTGCGCAGCGTTTCGGCATCCCGTTCCGTATCCTCCAGAAACTCGGCCAGGGCTTGGCTCACTGAGCGGAACTCGTCCACGGACATTTCCCGCTGGCGAAAACGAGCCCAGTCAGCCCGCAATGCCTGCGCCCGGTTTGCCAACATTTCCGAGACCGGTAATGCCGCCTCAACGGCGTTCAGGGTGCGATGGGCGGCCTGGTCAGTCATGGCGACCACGTAGTTGAGACGTTCCTTGGCATCCGGAATATCCTGATGGGTCAGTTCGGAGAGACGGGAATCCAGGCGGAAACTGTTCAAGGCCTCGTGCAGGTCCCGGGTCAGCTTGCCCAGTTCCTGGAACAGCAGACTCTCGTGCATGCGCCCCATCTCTTCGATGAGTCGCCCGGCCCCTTCTTCATTGCCGGATTCCATGAGCTTGACCAATTCCCGGGCGCGTTCCAGTTGCTGCTGCTTGAACAGGGCCTCTTTGCTGTCTTCCTGGTTCTCCATGACGTTGTTCACCCTTTTTCCTGCAGTCTCTCGAAGATCTTGTTGATCTTCTCCTTCAGGGTTTCCTCGGTGAAAGGCTTGACGATGTAGCCGCTGACACCGGCCTGAGCCGCTTCAACAATCTGCTCGCGCTTGGCCTCGGCCGTCACCATCAGGACGGGCATGTCCTTGAGCCGGGGATCGGCACGCACAGCCCTCAGCAGATCGATGCCGGGCATGCCGGGCATGTTCCAGTCGGTGACCAGGAAGTCATAGTTACCGTTCTGCAGCATGGGCAGTGCGGTACTGCCGTCATCAGCCTCGGCGGTATTGTTGTATCCAAGATCCCGCAGCAAGTTCTTGATAATGCGGCGCATCGTGGAAAAATCATCCACGATGAGGATCTTCATGTTCTTATCCACAATAACCTCCCGATTAAACACACACCGAAGACACGCCCTTGAGCGGGGTGTTCCGGCATTCTGAAATCAATTCTGCCGGCAAGAGGGCATCAGACCCGCTCACCGTCCGCCACCCACTCGACCATGCGGGCCCTGAGACGAACCAGCGCCTGACCGTGGATCTGGCAAACCCGGGACTCGCTGACGCCGAGCACTTCACCGATCTCGCGCAGGTTCAGCTCGTCATCATAATACAGAGAGAGGATCAAACGCTCTCGCTCAGGCAAAGTGTTGATATGCTCGGCCAGGGCTTTCTGAAAATCCGCCCGGGTGACGGACTCCAATGGAGTCGGCCCCAGGCCCGGGAGGAAGTTGTCCACATCCCCATCCCCCTCGCACAGGTCATCAAAACCCAGCACGCGGCTACCGGCGGCATCCCGGAGCATGTCGTGGTAGGTTTCCAGATCCACCCCCAGGGTAGCGGCAATCTCCGGGCCGGTCGCCTCGCGCCCCGCCCGGTTTTCAATCTCCCGGATCACCTCGCTGATACGCCGGGCATTACGGTGCACGGACCGCGGCGTCCAGTCGCTCCGGCGGACCTCATCCAGCATGGCACCACGAATCCGGATGCCGGCATAGGTCTCAAAACTGGCCCCCTGGGAAGGGTCATAGTGACGGGCAGCCTCCAGCAGACCAATGACCCCGGACTGGATCAGGTCTTCCACCTGCACATTGGCAGGCAGGCGGGCGAGCAGATGGTAAGCGATTCGCTTAACCAAAGAGACATGCTCATCCACCAGTCGAGTATGGTCTGACTCTTTGCTGGCGTACATGGCTATGGCACTGATGTGACTGGCTCCAAGTCGTTTCGACCGCTGTTGATCAACCTTTCCACAAAAAACTCGATACCGCCACGGGTATTGCGGGGCATGGGCCACTGGTCGATGCGACCGGCAACCGCGCGAAAGGCACGGGCGGCGGGGCTGGAAGGATAGGCCTCCAGTACACTCTGCCGACGCTGAACCGCCTTGCGCAGCAGGTCATCATGGGGGATGGCGCCGACGTAATCGAGGATCACGTCCTCCAGAAAACGGTCACAGACCGACACCAGCTTGCGAAACAGGACCCTGCCCTCATCCTCATTGTCGTTGCGGACCATGTTGGCAAGGATGCGAAAGCGCGTCAGGCCATGATCCCGGTAAAGCACCTTGATCAGGGCGTAGGCATCCGTGATGGAAGCCGGCTCATCGCACACCACCACCAGCACCTCCTGGGCGGCCCGGCAAAAACTGGTGACGCTGTCATGGAGGCCGGCGGCAGTATCCACCACCAGCACATCCAGGGGATGAGACAACTCGCTGAAGGCACGAATGATACCGATATGCTGCGCTGGTTCCAGATCCGCCATGCGGGCGATACCCGAAGCGGCCGGCACGATCAGCATGCCCGCCGGACCTTCAAGCAGCACCTCGTCCAAGGTGTATTCGCCGTTGAGCACATGGTAGAGGTTGGCCTTGGGCTGCAATCCCAGCAAGACATCCACGTTGGCCAGCCCCAGATCGGCATCGAGCAGCATGACGCGCTTACCGCTCTGGGCCATGGCGGCGGACAGGTTCACCGACACATTGGTCTTGCCCACACCACCCTTGCCGCTGGACACTGCCAGGACACGCACCGGAGCGACCGCATCGACCGGTGAGGAAAGTCGGGCCGCCTGAGAATTACTGACTGGAGGCATGGACGTACCTGGCGTTGGGCTGGTTGATGGGCTCACGGAACATGGGAGAAACCACCTGGGCCTGACGGGTATCCCCACGCTCGCCACCGGCATCCGCCATCCTGGCGGCGGTGGCCACCAGCCGGGCGCCACGGGCCGGACGCAGATCATCGGGTATGCGCTGACCTTCGCTGACGAACGTCAGCGGCAGGCCGGCACTGATCAGGGTCGACAGGGCCTCACCCAGTGAAGCGGCTTCATCCACCTTGGTCAGTACGCACCCCTCCGGCTGCAATCGGGCAAAGGACTTCACGGTCTCCATCATCACGGCTTTCTGCACATTGGCCGCCATCACCAGCAGGGTCCTGGCAGAAGGCACCGACGTCAGGGACTCCAACTCGCCAAGCAGTTTCATGTCCCGTTGATTGGTGCCTGCCGTATCAATGATGACCAGGCGCTTGGATTTCAACCCCTCTAGCATATCTCCCAGCTGGCGTGCTGTCTGCGCCAGATAGACGGGAACCTCAAGGATCTGACCAAAGGTCTGCAACTGTCGATGAGCGCCGATGCGATAGGCATCCGTGGTGATCAGCGCCACGGAATCATGGCCGTGCCTGAGGCTCTGCAAGGCGGCCAGCTTGGCCACCGTCGTGGTCTTGCCCACGCCGCTCGGTCCCACCAGGGTCATGATGCCAGCCTGATCCAGAATGCCATCGGGGGTCACCGCCAAACGCCCGGAAAGATGAGTCAAGGCCTCTTGCCAAGCCTCCGCAGGGTCATCGGGATGGCTGATTGCCATGGCGATCTCCTTGGCCAGCTCCGGCTCCAGTCCCATGCGCTGCAGTCTGGCCACCACGCCGGCCCGTCCCGGATCTCGGCGCATGAACTCCTGCCCCGCCAGGCTGGCGAGCTGGTCCTGCAGCATGGCCCGCAGCCCTTGAATCTCCTTCTGCATGGCCAGGAGGGTCGGTTCCTGGGACCACTCAATATTGGCGACCTTCTTGGCCCTCGCCGGTTTCGAGGGGGCAGGCTCCGAGGCCGGGGGCGAGGTCGGCGGCGGCTCTACCACCGGCGTCATCAGGGCATGCAACCCCTCCTCCGCCCACACATCATCACGGCGGGCGCGCAGCGACGGAAACTCCCCTGACGAAACACGGACCCCGGCATCGGCCTTGAGGGACACTGCCGCTTCAGGCTCGGGCATCCCGGGGTCGGCCGCGGATTCCATTCCGGTGTCCGGTGCCCTGGAACGAAGCCGTACGTCAGGGGATATCGGCCGGCCGGCGGTGGATGTCGAGGCCCTGGAAACCGGCTCGCCCGCCTGGGTGGCCATCTCCAGTACCGCTTCCTCGTCGTAATCCATGGCAGCGATCAGTTCGATGCCACCCTCCACGCTGCGGCTGGAAAGGATCACCGCATCCGGTCCCTGATTTTCTCGCACCAAGCGAATGGCCTGGCGCATATCCGGTGCAAAATAGCGTTTTATCTTCATGACGGTAACCCGTTATCCCCGTTGCACTGGCTGGTCAAAGCGCTGCACACGTGCCTGAAAACACCTGATGCCTGTTCGAACTGCGTCACCCCACCTCCCTACCTACGGTGGCAACCACCCGGATCTGCTTGCTATCCGGAATCTCCGTGTAGGCCAGGACATGGAGCCCACGCACGGCTGAACGCAGCCAGCGGGACATCCAGGGGCGGATATCCGGCGACACCACCAGCACGGAAGGTTCGCCCGACATCTCCTGACGCTGGGAGGCCTCGGCAATGGAACGCTGCAGGCGTTCGGCCAGTCCCGGTTCGATTCCAAGTCCGGCACCACTGCCTCCCTGCGAGGACTTTTGCAATATCTGTTCCAACGCGGGATCAATGGCCAGCAAAGGCAGCTCTGAAGCGGTTCCCACGATATTCTGGACAATGGCGCGTGACAGGGAGATCCGTACCGCAGCCGTCAGTGCGTCAGGATCCTGACTCTTGGCACCGTGCTCCGCCAAGGTTTCGGCGATGGAGCGCATGTCCCGCACCGGGATCTGCTCCGCCAGCAGGTTCTGCATCACCTTGAGCACCACCCCCAGCGCCAGGGTCTTGGGCACCAGATTTTCCACCAGCTTGGGCGAATGCTTGGCCAGGGTATCCAGCAGATGCTGAACCTCCTCGTGGCCCAGCAGTTCATGGGCGTGGTCGCGCAGAATCTGGGACAGATGGGTGGCAATCACGGTCCCTGCATCCACCACGGTATAGCCCAGTCCCTGGGCCTCTTCCCGCTGCGCCGGATCAATCCAGAGTGCGTCCAGACCGAAGGTCGGATCCTTGGTAGGGGTGCCCTTCACCTGCCCGAAGACCTGGCCGGGGTTGATGGCCAGTTCCCGGTCCGGAAATACCTCACCCTCCCCCGTGGTCACGCCCATCAGGGTGAGCCGATAGTGATTCGGCCCCAGGTCAAGATTGTCACGGATGTGCACCGGCTGGATCAGGAAGCCCAACTCCTGGGACAGCTTGCGACGCACGCCCTTGATCCGGGCCATCAGCTGCCCCCCCTGGGAACGGTCCACCAGCGGAATCAGACGATACCCCACCTCCAGGCCCACCAGATCCACCGGCGGCACGTCATCCCAGGTGAGTTCCTTCATCTCCGGACTGGTGGGGGGCGGCGCCTCATCCTCCAGTGCCCTGGTGATTGCCGCGTCATCGGCGGCGCGCTGCTGGCTGATCAGATAGGCCGTGGCCCCCATCAGGGCGCCCAGGCTCAGAAATACCACGTTGGGCATGCCGGGGACCAATCCCAGGGAGCCCACGATCCCTCCCGCCACATAGAGGGCGCGAGGCGAACCGAACAGCTGCTTGACGACCTGCTGCCCCATGTCCTGAGCCGTCGACACCCGGGTGACGATAATAGCCGTGGCGGAAGACAGCACCAGGGAGGGGATCTGGGCCACCAGACCATCGCCGATGGTCAGCAGCACGTAGTTGGTGGCCGCATCCCCCACGCTCATGCCGTGCTGCAGCGTGCCGATCACCAGACCGCCGATGATGTTGATGAACAGGATCAGGATGCCGGCGATGGCATCCCCCCGCACAAACTTGCTGGCACCATCCATGGAACCGTAGAAATCGGCCTCCTGGGCCACTTCTTCCCGGCGCTTGCGGGCGTCGTCCTGGGAGATCAGCCCGGAGTTGAGATCGGCATCGATGGCCATCTGCTTGCCGGGCATGGCATCCAGGGTGAAGCGGGCACTGACTTCGGAAACCCGGCCGGCGCCCTTGGTCACCACGACGAAATTGATGATCACGAGGATGGCAAACACCACCAGACCCACGGCATAGTTACCGCCCACCACGAAATCGCCGAAGGCCTGGATCACGTTGCCCGCGGCATCCGTGCCGGTATGCCCTTCCAGCAGGATGACCCGGGTGGAGGCCACGTTCAGAGCCAGGCGCAGCAGGGTGGCCACCAGCAGCACCGTGGGGAACACCGCGAACTCCAGTGGGCGCGGGGTATACACCGCCACCAGGATCACCACCAGGGACAGGGCAATATTGAAGGTGAACAGCAGGTCCAGGGCCAGCGGCGGCAACGGGATGACCATCATGGCCAGCAACGCCATCAGCAGCAACGGCGCCCCCAGACCCATGCGGTTCACATTCTTCAGACTGTCTGCAAAGCTCGCCATTTATGCATTCTCCGCAGGCGGCACATCACGTTTGAGAAATTCATCGGGCACCGGCAGATCGGTGGGTGGTGTCGGCACCACCCCGCCTTCGCGCAGCGCGTTACGGAGCTGATAGACATAGGCCAGCACCTGGGCCACGGCCACATAAAGTCCGGCCGGAATCTCCTGTTCCAGGCGGGTGCTATGGAACAGTGCCCGGGCCAAAGGCGGCGCCGACAGAATGGTGACGCCGGATTGCCTGGCCACCTCCCGGATCTCTCCCGCCACCAGATCCGCCCCCTTGGCCACCACCCGGGGCGCCCCACCCTTTTGCTGGTCATACTTCAAGGCCACCGCAAAGTGGGTGGGGTTGGTCACCACCACATCAGCCTTGGGTACCTCGGCCATCATGCGACGCCGGGAGACCTCGTACTGGAGCTGGCGGACCCTGCTCTTGACCTCCGGCTTGCCTTCGGTCTCCTTGAATTCGTCCTTGATTTCCTGCTTGGTCATGCGCAGCTGGCGCTGGTGATTCCAGAGCTGAAAGGGCACGTCGATCATGACCACCAGGATCAAGGACACGCTCAGGGCGACGAAAGTCCAGGCAATCATGTAACCGGCACTGACCACCCCCGGCACCATCTCCTGCCCCCCCAGCCCCAGCAGACGGTCGGAAAACTGCCAGAGGATGCCCATCGCCACCACCGAGATCAGGGAAAACTTGGCCAGGGTCTTGGCCAGTTCCATCAGCCCCTGTGGTCCGAAGATGCGCTTGAGCCCCTTGATGGGGCTGAGCTTGTCCGGCTTGGGCTCAAGTCCCTTGAGACGGAAACGTCCCCCACCCATGACCACCGGCCCGGTGACGGCCGCAATCACCAGAACCAGGAACAGGGGGGCCAGGATCATCAGCCCCTCGCCGATCCGGGCATGCAGCGCCGTCAGCATGAAGGACGGATCAAAGATACGCTCCCGGTCGATGATCAGACTGTTGCGCATCAATGCCTGAATATGGTTGAGGAACACCCCGCCGAACAGCAGCAGCGTGGTGGAGCCGGTGAGCAGCACCAAGGTGGTATTGAGTTCCTTGGAACTGGCGACCTGCCCCTTGTCCTGGGCATCCCGCAGACGTTTGGGGGTCGGTTGTTCTGTTTTCTCCTGTGAGGATTCATTCTCGGCCATGGCCTAACCTCCCAAGATACGCTGGATGAGTCCGAATCCGGCCATGGCCAGATCACGGATACGGGGCTCCAGGGTGGGCAGATTGAGCATGATGAGCACAAAACCCAGCATGATCATCATGGGAAAGCCCACCGCGAAGATATTGAGCTGGGGCGAGGCCCGAGTGATCACGCCCATGGACAGGTTCACCATCAGCATGGCCGCCACGATGGGCATCCCCACCAGCAGGGCCCCCACGTACATGGCGGAACCGAAGCTTGCCACCCCCCAGAAATCCACCCGGGTCAGCCCTTCGACGCCGATGGGCATGAGGTAAAAGCTCTGCAACAGCATGTCCAGCAGCGCGATGTGGCCGTTCATGGCCAGAAAGATCAGCGTCCCCATGATCACGAAGAACTGGGACACCACCGGCACCTGGACCCCCATCGCAGGGTCCACCATGGAGGCGTATCCCAGCCCCATGGACAGGGCGATGGATTCGCCGGCCATGGTCAGGGCGCTGAACACCATTTGCAGGATGAAACCCATGGTCACACCGATCAGTACCTGCTGAACGGTGACCACCAGCCCCTCCATGCTCAAAGGCTGCACGGCAGGGGGCTCCGGCAGCATGGGCGCAATCAGCAGGGCAAGGACCATGGCAAACACCAGGCGCACCCGCAACGGCACCGTCCCCGCACCGAAGATCGGCGCCGCCAACAGCATCGCGCTGATGCGCACGAACGGCCACACGAAGGCGGTGACCAGGGCGATGAGTTCGGTGTCGGTAAAGCTGAACATGGGGCGGTGACTCCTAGCCGATCAACCCGGGGATGCTCTCGTAGAGCCGCCGGCAGTAGTCCACCAGCAGATCCAGCATCCAGTTCCCGGCGATCACCAGGGCCGCAAACATGCCAAGCAGCTTGGGAATGAAGGACAGGGTCATTTCCTGAATGGAAGTGGCCGCCTGGATCATGCCGATGAATAGACCAATGGCCAGGGCGGTCAGCAGGACCGGCGCAGCAATCAGCACGATGACCCACACGGCCTGCTGCCCCACTTCCACTACGGTATCCGGCGTCATCGGCGTGCTCCCCGCGGTTCAGACAATGAAACTGGTGGCCAGGGTACTCATGATCATCGCCCAACCATCCACCAGCACGAACAGCATGATTTTGAAAGGCAAGGAAATGATCAGGGGTGACAACATCATCATACCCATGGACATGAGCACGCTGGCCACCACCAGATCGATGATCAGAAAAGGGATCAGGATCAGAAAACCGATCTGGAAGGCCGTCTTCAGCTCACTGGTGATGAACGAGGGCACCAGAACGGAAAAGGGCACATCCTCGGGACTCTCGAAGCTGTCGTGCCCGGCAATACGGGCAAACATGGCGATGTCCGTCTCCCGGGTCTGCTCCAGCATGAAATCCCGCAGCGGCACCCAGGCTCGCCGAACCATGTCCTCCTGGCTGATCTCCTCAGCCATGAAAGGCTGGATCGCCTCCTCGTTCACCGCTTGAAAAACCGGTGCCATGATGAAAAAGGTCAGAAACAGAGCCAGACCGATCAGGATCTGGTTAGAAGGCGTCTGAGTGGTGCCGATCCCCTGGCGCAGAATCCCCAGCACGATGATGATCCGGGTAAAGGAAGTCAGCATGATGAGCGCTGCAGGCAGCAGGCTCATCACGGTCATGAGGATCAGGATCTGCAGCGTGACCGAGTAGGTCTGGGTGCCACCGGGATCCGTATCCACCGACAGCAGCGGGATACCTGCCTGAGCCAGCGCCTGTCCCGCCGGCAACAGCAGCAACAGCGCCAAGGACAACAGCGCGAGCGGTCTCATGACGCCCCCCCCTGCCGGCCCATGGCATGACGCAGGCGTTCCGCAAACGCACCGGCATTCTTCTCCGACACAACACGCTCCCCGGGTCGGATCGGCTCATCAAGGACGTGCAGGGTCTGCACCCGGCCCGGCGCGACACCCAGCAGCAACTGGGTCTTGCCCACCTGAACCAACACCATGCGTTCCCGGGCACCCAGGGACACGGCCCCCAGCACCCGCAGTTCTCCGGACACCCCGCTGTGCATGCCACCCATGCGCCGCATCATGAAACCCAGCACCAGGATGGCAACAATCACCAGGATCAGGCCGACAACCATCTGCCCCAGATAGGCCGCACCATCCCCGGTGATGCCCAATCCAGACGTGCCGCTGCCGGATTCCCCTGCCGACACCACCAGCGGCATGAGCAGAAGCAGCATCGTACCCATCAAAGGCTTGAGCACGGACATGGTACGCCTCACTTGAGCTTGCGAACCCGTTCGGCCGGGCTGATCACGTCGGTGAGGCGAATGCCGAACTTCTCGTTCACCACCACCACTTCGCCATGGGCCACCAGGGTACCGTTGACCATCACGTCCAGAGGTTCCCCGGCCAGACGGTCCAGTTCCACCACGGAACCCTGGTTGAGCTGAAGTAGATTGCGGATGGGAATTCTGGTACGCCCGATCTCCATGGAGATGGTCACCGGCACATCCAGGATCACCCCCAGGTTGACCTCGGCCCCCCCTTCAGCCCCTCGCCCGGCAACGGCTTCGGCCGCCAGATCATCGAACTCCATTTTGGGCGTGGGATCCTTCCAGGCACTGCCCTTCGTGCCTCCCGTTCCGGCATCACCGGTCACGGTTTCGCCATCGTCGGCCGTCCCGCTCCCGATCTTGTCACCACCGCCGCTTCCCGGCGCCTGCTGCTCCGCCTCGGCCTGTTCGGCCAGAGCAGCAGCCCAGATATCCTCTTCTTCGGCTTCGGGCTTGTTGTCCAGATCTTTGTCACTCATGGAGGCAGTCCTCACTTGGGTCATTCACTGAGCCGGATCGGCCCGGTAATCTTGATGGCGTTGAAACCGTCAGAAGTACCAAACTTGCCCCGGAATACGGGGATACCCTCGGCCCTGACGGTGACCTCTTGGGGGATTTCCACCGGAATGATGTCACCGGGCTTGAGATTGATCATTTCGGCAACGGTGAGCTCGGTTTCCGTCAACTTGGCGCTGAGTTCCACCTGGACCAGCTTGAGCTCCTCGCGCAGCGCCTTGACCCACCGATCATCCACATCCGCCCGGTCGCTCTGCAGCCCCGTATCCAGCTGTTCACGAATGGGCTCGATCATGGAATACGGCATGGTCACATGCAGTTCCCCGCCGCCGCCGTCCAGTTCCACATGGAAGGTACAGACCACCACCACCTCGGTGGGGCTGACGATATTGGCAAACTGAGGGTTGACCTCGGAACGGTTGTATTCGAAATCCAGCTCCATCACCGGCGCCCAGGCCTTTTTGAGATCCGTGAAGGACTGGTTCAGCAACATGCGTATCACCCGCAATTCCGTCGGGGTGAACTCTCGCCCCTCGATCTTGGCGTGGTAACGGCCATCCCCACCGAAGAAGTTGTCCACCAGGATGAACACCAGCTTGGGATCAAGCACGAACAAGGCGGTACCGCGCAACGGCCGCACCCGGACCATATTGAGGCTGGTGGGTACATACAGGGAGTGCACGTATTCTCCGAACTTCATCATCTTGACCCCGCCCACGGAGATTTCCGCCGAGCGTCGCAGGAGTTCGAACAGGCCGATCCGCATGTACCGGGCAAAACGCTCGTTGATCATCTCCAGGGTGGGCATGCGCCCCCGGACAATGCGATCCTGGGTGGTTAGGTCATACCCCCTGGCCACACCGTCATGAGCCAGGAGCTGGTCCCCAGTCTCCACCGCACCGCTGTCCACCCCGTGCAACAGGGCATCAATTTCGTCCTGGGAAAGAAGATCACTGGTGGCCATCACGTTGCCTCACTGCATCACAAGACTGTTGAAGTACACCGCTTCCACCTGGGTGAGTTCCCCTCGCGTCTCCAGCACATTGATCACCTCGGCAAGCACCTCGGCACGTGCCAGTTCCTTGCCTTCCTGGGTAATCAGGTCTTCATAGGTCTTGTTGCCGATGAGCATCATCAGGTTGTTGCGGATAACCGGCATGTGGCGAGTCACGCCATCCAGCACGGCCTGATCCCGCGCCATGAGGACGATACCCACCTGAACAAAGCGAATCCGTCCCGAGCCCTGGAAATTGACCACCAGCGGGGGATCCAGGGGCAGATAGATCGCCGGCCGCTCAGGCTCAGGACGTTCCTCACCCGGTTCACCGCTCCCCAGCAGGTACCAGGCAATCCCGCCACCCGCACCGGCAGCCACCAACGTGGTCAGCAGGACGATGAGTATCAGTTTCCAAAGACCGCCCTTGCCCTTGGCGGGCTTGGCAGCTGCTGCAGCGGTTTTTTCAGGTTTTTTGGCCATGCCTGCTTGGGCCTCCGTTTTTTATGGAATAAAGCAACACCTATGCCAAGCGAGAACAGAATAAAAAAATCAATAAAATCAAACTGCTGAATTCGAAAGAAATCAGAGAGTGACGGATTATTGACGATCATTCACATTCGCAGGGCGGCGGGCCGATGCAGCCCGACACAAAGGCAAGGCGTAAGGAGAGGGGATTATACGGTGGGCAGACACTGGACGCCGCCCCGGATTCGGGCAACGTCAAAGGGCGGAAGGGCCTCCGACCGGGACCGGCCGGAGAGGGTGATCAGGCATAGGCATCCAGCAGGATGGCACCATCCCGCTCATCGGGATCCATCGAGACGACCTCGGCGGCAGTCTGATCGGACCCATCGCGGTCTTCGGGGCGCGTTCCGACCGACTCCTGGGCGGGTCCTCCCTGACCGCCGGTATCCCGG
This sequence comes from Ectothiorhodospira lacustris, assembly GCF_022227785.1. Classification (NCBI taxonomy): domain Bacteria; kingdom Pseudomonadati; phylum Pseudomonadota; class Gammaproteobacteria; order Chromatiales; family Ectothiorhodospiraceae; genus Ectothiorhodospira; species Ectothiorhodospira lacustris. The sequence continues at coordinate 41,395 of NZ_JAJNQM010000004.1, forward strand.
CCGGAAACATCCACGTCTCCCAACAGGAGCCCGCTCTCGGAAAACATCTCCCGCAGCCGTGGCATGGCCGCGTCCAGTGCCTCGCGCGCCTGAGGGTGATGGGCCAGGAACTGAATATTGGCACGATCCCCTTCCATGGAGATGCGCACCTCCAGCGGCCCCAGGTGGGGCGGATTCAATCTCAGTTCTGCCCCCTGCATGTTCTGGTTCACCATCCACAGGACACGGCTACCCACCGCCTGCCCCCAGTTGGGCCGCGTCATCGGCACGTCCAGGTCCAGAGCGCGCAGCGGGGAGTTCGGCACCAGGGACTGGGCCTGAACCTGGCCGGCAGGTACCGTCTCTGCGGCCATGGGCGTCAGTGGGGCGGCGGAATCGCGACCGACCCCTGCGGCATCGGCCCCCAGTCGAACGACCAAGGCATGCAATGCCTGGGGCATGACTGGATTCCCCTCCGCCTGTGCCGACCCCGTACCCTGCCCGTGCAGCACCTGATTCAACGCCGCCGTCAGCGCCGTGAGCCCCCCCCCGTCCAGGCGCCGTTCCGCACCGGGATTAAGCGATTCACCGGCAACCCCCGGCAATCCACGGCCTGTCTCGGCCAGTTGCTGCCATGTGATCAGCAGGGAGGCCAGCGCAGCATCGGCACCCTCCTGCTGTAGGTCTTCCAGAGTGAGGTCGGCTTGATCCATGAGCTGGGCCAGCCACTGGGGCATCAGTGCCATCGCCTCAGGATCCTGCTCCAGCAGGGCCTCCAGGGGCATGGTTCGCGCCGGATCCGGGTAACCGTCCGCCAGTAGTTGCAGCTGCCCCATCAAACTCGATTGAAAATCGCCACCCTGCCCAGGCAGAGAACCGGCAGGACTGCTCGAATCGCCCCCCAGGGCGGGCAATGTGCCCAGTGCAGAAAAGGGCATGAATGACATGTTCATGGCCAAACCCTCGGCTATGTCAGATGTGTCCTGAAAGACATACAAAAAACGCGCCGGAAATCACTCAAATCTCCGGTGCCGGCGCCCATTACGATCATCCTGTTCAGCCTGTTCACGGCGATCCGCAGCCCTGCGCTCTTCCTGCTGGAACTGTTCGACCACACGATTGAGGGCCTTGGTCTTGCCGCTGGCTTCCACCCAACGACCGCGGCTCATTTCCAGTTCATGCCTGGCCGCCGCCACCATTCGTGCCTGCTGCTCGATCGCCTCATTGAGACGGTGCAGGAACAGACGGTAATCCCTCACCGACACGCCGGTCATGCCCGCCCCGCTCTGGGATTCGAAACGCTGGGCATATTCATCGCGGTAGCTGCTCAGTTCCTCCAGGCGTGCCATGCGGTCTTCCAGGGCCTGCTGTGATTGACCCAGGCGCTGAGCAGCCAGTTGCTGGCGGTTATCCGCCACTTGCACCACCGGTTCCATGCGTTTGGATCGATTCATGATCTACCTCTTTGGTTACAGCCCATCAACGAACCAGCTGTCTGCCCCGGTCATCCCCACTGGATGGCGCCGGGGGCTCCATCAGTCCATCCAGTGCCTTCAGGCTGTCCTTGAAGCCCACCGATTGGTGCATGTCCTGCTGCAGGTACTGCTCCAGCCTGGGGTGCATGGCAACGGCCTCGTCCACCCGGGGATCGGAACCGCGCTGATAGGCACCCACGCTGATGAGATCCCGATTCTGCTGATAATGGGAATACAACTGTTTGAAGCGACGTGCCGCCTGGATGTGGCCGGGGTCCACAATCTCGTTCATGACCCGGGATACGGACGCCTCGATATCGATGGCCGGGTAACGCCCCGTGTCGGCAATCCGTCGCGAGAGGACCACATGGCCGTCAAGGATCGCTCGGGCGGCATCGGCTATGGGATCATTGGTGTCATCCCCTTCGGCCAGTACCGTATAGAACGCGGTGATGGAACCGCTGCCCTGATCCCCGTTTCCGGCCCGTTCCACCAGCTGGGGCAACTTGGCGAACACCGACGGCGTGTACCCCTTGGTCGCCGGGGGCTCACCGATGGCCAGGGAAATCTCCCGCTGGGCCTGGGCAAACCGGGTGAGGGAGTCCATCAGCAACAGTACATTATGGCCTTGGTCGCGGAAGTACTCGGCGATGCTGGTGGCCAGCATGGCGCCATGCAGACGCATCAGGGGAGGATGATCAGCCGGTACCGCCACCACCACGGCCCGGGCCATGCCCTCCGGCCCCAGAATGTTCTGGACGAATTCGTTCACTTCCCTGCCCCGCTCACCGATCAGGCCCACCACCGTGATATCCGCCGTGGTATAGCGGGTCATCATGCCCAGCAGCACACTCTTGCCCACACCACTGCCCGCGAACAGGCCCATGCGCTGGCCGCGACCCACGGTCAGAAGACCGTTGATGGCCCGGACCCCCACATCCAGGGGTTCGTGGATGGGACGCCGGGCCAAGGGGTTGATGCTGCGACCGTTGAGGGAGACATGATCATCGCATTGGGGTGCGGGACGACCATCCAGGGGCCGTCCGGAACCATCCAGGACCCGTCCCAGCAGGGCATCACCCACCAGAGTATCGCGGGCATGGCGGGTAGGAATCACCCGGGCGCCCGGCGTCAGGCCGCTGACATCCCCCACCGGCATGAGAAAAGTGCGCTCTGCGGAAAAACCCACCACTTCCGCCTCCACCTCGTGGCCGCCCGCACTGATGACCCGGCAACGCCCCCCAATGGAGATCTGACAACCTTCCGCCTCCAGCGTGAGCCCTACCATCCGGACCAGACGGCCCTCAGCGACAACCGTTTGCGATTTGGCGGCCCGAGTCCGATAACGGGCCAGTTTTTCCACCAATCGACCGGCACGGACTTCGGGACGGAGGGCTTCAGGCAAGTGACCGGCGTCAGACATCGTCTTGCACCCCCTCCTGATCGGTGCTGCGGGCGCCCCCCCAGACTGTCGCAATCACCGCGTTCAGACGGGATTCCAGGGTGGCATCCACCCGCGAGGTTTCGGTAATCACACGCACCCCGCCACGACTCAGGGTCGGGTCCTCGACAATGGACCAGGGACGCTCCAGACCATCCAGCCGCAGGGTTTCCCTGACCAGCTTGCTGTCTTCAGGATGCAGGTGCAGGTGCAACTTGCGTTCGGCATTGGGCAGGGTCTCCAGGGCCTCCCGCAGCACCGCCACGATCGCCCCGGGATCGGTCCTCAACTCACGCCGGACCAGTTGGCGGGCAACGGCCATGGCCAATTGCACCAGCTCATCCTCCACAACGGCGTCCAGCGCCGCGTAGGGTGTCTCAAGCCCCTGGATCAGCCGGTCCAGCAGCGCCAGGCGCGCTCTTACACCGGCCTCGGCGGATTTCAGGCCCTCGGCATGGCCCTGGGCAAAACCATCCTTGCGACCCTGCTCCAGTCCCAGGCTGCGCCCTTCCTCGCGCCCCGCCCGCAGACCTTCCTCATGGGCCTGACGCTCAATGTCCATGATGCGGTCAGCGGTGGGAAGGCTGGGGGCCGAGTCTGCCGGCGCGTCATCCTCCACCGATTCCAACGGCTCGTCATCCGCCTCCCGGGACAGCGTCGGCGCGTGGACATCGGGCACCTCCCAGCGTCGTGCCCCCGCCCCCTTTTCCGATGTGATAATGCGTTCAACCATTGACCTTCTCCGTGCCATACCGATTCCCGGTTACCCGGAGACTGACTCCAGCCGTCCGGCTAGACCATCTGTTCGGAACCCTTGTTGCCCAGCACGATTTCGCCGGACTCGGCCATGCGACGGGCGATACTCAGAATTTCCTTCTGAGCGACCTCCACCTCGCTCAGGCGCACCGGACCCTTGGCCTCCAGATCGTCCTGCAGCATCTCGGCGGCCCGCTTGGACATATTCCTGAGGATCTTGTCCTTGACCGCGTCGTCGGCACCCTTGAGGGCCAGAACCAGCGAATCGGTGGAAACCTCCCGCAACAGGGACTGGATGCCGCGATCGTCCACATCCACCAGGTTGGAGAACACGAACATGAGATCCTGGATCTTCTGCCCCAGGCCCTCGTCCAGATCCCGGACCTTGTCCATGATCATGCCTTCCTTCGCGGAGTCCATGAAATTGAGGATACTCGCGGCGCTCTTCACACCCCCCACCGACGAGGACTTGACGTTCATGTTGCCGGCAAACTGGCGCTCCAGGATGTCGTCCAGTTCCATCAATGCGGCCGGCTGCACACCATCCAGGGTGGCAATGCGCATGAGGATGTCCGGCTGGGTACGATCCGGTAGAAAGGACAGCACGGCGGCGGCATGGTCCGGATCCAGATAAGACAGGACGATGGCGATGATCTGAGGATGCTCCAGGCGGATGACCTCGGCCACGGCTCGGGGATCCATCCACTTCAGGGATTCCAGTCCCTTGGAATTGCGTCCCAGCAGGATCCGGTCGATCACCCCGTCGGCCTTATCCTTGCCCAGAGCCGATGTGAGCACGCTGCGGATGTACTCGTCCGACCCCATGCCCAGGGCGGTCTGCTCCTCCACCACGGCGATGAAGTCGTCCAGCACCTCGCCCACCTCCTTTTTGGAGACATTGGTCAGCGAGGCCATGGCGGTCCCGATCCGCTGCACCTCCTTGGGTCCCATGTGCTTGAGGACCTGGGCGGCCGATTCCTCGCCCAGACTCATCAGGAAAACCGCGGCCCGGTCGGGGCCCGACATATTGCTTTTAGGATCCATCTTCAGCCACCCAGTTCTTCACCACTTGAGCCACCAGTTTGGGATCTTCCTTGATCAGTTCACGCACCCGCTGCAGATTTTCTTCATAGCTTGCCGGCTTCTTGCCCGGCAGGGCCTGAGGTCCTCCGGCCGCACCGCCTTCGTGGGTCAGGCTGAGCTGATCTTCTCCCAGCCCTTCGGCTTCAAGGCGCTTGCGCTCATCGGCCTCTTCTTCCGTTTCCGGCGCGCCCTTGGCGGCCAGCCCCTTGAGCATGGGACGGACCACCAGAAGGATCAGCAGGAGGGCTACCAGGGCCACCAGGGCCATCCTGGCCAGATCCTGAGCCCAGGGCTCCTGCCAGATCACCGGCGCGGGGAAGGGATCGGGTTCGGCCACGGCACGGAACGGGGCGTTCATGACATTGACACTGTCGCCGCGACGGGCATCAAAGCCCACCGCCTCGCGCACCAGGTTTTCAATACGCTGCAATTCTTCCTGAGGGATGGGTTCACGCACCACCTCCCCATCCTCATTCAACTGTTCACGGAAATCCAGTACCACCGCCACCGACAGGCGACGCACGGTACCGGGCGCCTCGCGAACGTGGCTGATGGTCCTGTCCACCTCGTAATTGCGAGTCATGCGACGACTGCTGGAGCCGGGCATGGCGGCGGCATCAGGCCCCAGCACACCTTCACCTTCGGCATCCAGCACGCCCCCCGCAGGCGGCTGATTGGTCAACGCACCGGGGATACCCATCATGCCCAGACTGCCGCGGGATTCCTCTTCCGCAAGTTGCTCGCTGCGCAGGGCCGTGAGTTCGGGATCATAGTTCTCCACCGTGCGCTCAATGCGGGAAAAATCCAGATCCGCGGAGACCTGGGCACGCACCCCGTCGGGTCCTGCAATGGGCGACACGATGTCCATGATGCGCCGCACATAGCTCTCTTCCATGCGGCGGGTGAATTCCAGGTTGCGGGTGGAGAGGTTCATGCCCTCATCCTCATCCCTGGGGGTCAGCAACTGTCCGCGCTGATCCACCACGGTCACCCGTTCCGGCTCCAGATCGGGAATGCTGGAAGACACCAGATGGACAATACCCGCTACCTGGCGTTCCGTCAGCGTACGGCCCGGATGGAGATTGATCAGCACCGAGGCGCTGGGCTTGGTACGGTCACGCACGAACACGGTCTCACGGGGCATGGCCAGATGCACCCGTGCCGTTTCCACACTGGACAGGGTCGACACGGAGCGTGCCAGTTCGCCTTCCAGGGCACGCTGATAGCGAGCCGTCTCCACCATGCGACTGGTGCCGATCCCCTGATCCTGCTCCATGAGTTCAAAACCGAACCCCCCCGTTTGCGGCAGACCTTCCGTCGCCATCTGCAGGCGGGCTTCGTGCACCCGTGCCGAAGGCACCGTCAGGGCACCGGAAACCGGATCGACCCGATAGTTGATCCCCTGCCGCCCCAGCGCCTCCATCACCTGGGCCGACTCCCGCTCTCCCAGCCCGGGAAAGAGCACGGCATAAGATGGCCGGCTGACCCACAGGAACAGGCTTGCCACCAGGGCGACCACCGCAGCCACCCCGACCAGTAAGCCGACCTGGCTCTGGCGGGGCAGACTGGTGAAACCCTGCATCTGCTGATTGAACGTTGTGGTCATTGAAGTGGCCATGATGGTTCCCTGAAAGGACCTACACCTGCATGTTCATGATGTCCTGATAGGCGGACACCAAGCGGTTGCGCACCTGCGTGGCGGCCTCAAAGGAGATGCTGGCCTTCTGCGTGGCGATCATCACCTGGGCCAGATCCACGTCCGGATCCCCCATCTCGAAGCGGGTGGACAGCTGGTTGCCCTTTTGCTGGGTACTGTTCACCTTGTCCATGGAGTGTTTCAGTGCCGCGGCAAAATTGGGCTGGGCCGGCGGCGGCACCGCGACCTTCGGCCCCTCCAGACCGGCACTGGCCGCCAGTACACGCATTTGTTGAAGCACCTGATTAATCTGCATGTCACTCATCTTGCTACCCTCCCGGCCCGGACTGACGGGCCAAGCGTCAATTCATGTCAATAGGGGATGGTCACGCCCGCATCACGCAGTCTGGCCAGCTTGTAGCGCAGGGTGCGCGGGCTGATGCCCAGACGGGCGGCGGCGTCCTTGCGGCTACCCTCTTCCACCCTGAGGGCATCCAGAATCAGCTGTTCTTCCCGGGAGCGGAGCCTGTCTCCCAGACGCTGGGTTTCAGCGGCTGCCGGCACCGGTGCGGAAGGATGGGAATTGCGAAGCTCGGCGGAGGCCATGGCTTCAAACTGAATGGACATCGAATCCAGCTCATCGCCGTCACGCAGAATCATGGCGCGCTGGATGACGTTGTCCAATTCACGTACGTTGCCCGGCCAGGTGTGATCCACCAGCCGCGAAGCCGCCGCAGTGGTGAGCCGGGCATGGTCGATGCCGCGGCCATGGACATAGATCAGTCGCCGGGCCAGCGGCAGGATGTCGCCCGGACGCTCGCGCAGTGGGGGAATGACCAGAGGAAAGACATTGAGTCGGTAGAACAGGTCTTCCCGGAACTTGCCGTCCGCCACCGCCTGCATGAGATTCCGGTTGGAAGTCGCCAGCACCCGGACATCCATCTGCATGGGGCGACGCCCACCCAGTCGTTCCACCTCCCGCTCCTGCAGTACACGCAGCAGCTTTGCCTGCAAGGAAAGATCCATCTCCGAGATCTCGTCCAGCAGCAGGGTGCCGCCCTCGGCCAGCTCGAACTTGCCGGGACGGGATTCATAAGCGCCGGTAAAGGCGCCTCGCTCATGTCCGAAGAGCATGGCTTCCAGCATGTTTTCAGGGATGGCCGCGCAGTTGACCGCAACGAAAGGACCGTCGGCGCGTGGAGAGTGGGTATGAATGAACCTGGCATAGACTTCCTTGCCCACCCCCGACTCGCCGTTCAGCATCACGGTCGCTTCCGAGGCCGCAACACGACGCGCAAGCTCCAACAGTTCCCGACTCCGCGGGTCCTCCGCGATCAGCTCGAAGGCCCCGCCGGAAGGGTCGATTGTCAGAAGTGTTGCTTGGGTCATCTCACCTGCTCCGAAATGTTGTCCGGTTGTCGACCCTCCCGGCGGTGACGTAACACCGACGATGGAGTGGCCTGCAACCTGACAAAAGCAGGTAACGTGCCAGAAAATTAAATCATTTAAAAACAGATATTTAAATCAAATAAAATCAATAACGTCAGGATTCCGTCGCTTCATCATCCCTCTGGACGCCGTATTTCCGCATCTTTTCCACCAGCGTGGTCCGACGCATCCCCAGCAGTTTGGCGGCATGGGCCACCACCCCGCCGGAACGATCAAGCGCCTCTCTGATCAGACGGGTCTCCAGATCGTTGATGTACTCCTTGAGATCAAGACCGGAATCGGGCAAGCCGGCCTCAGCGGTCATAGGATCCATCCCGTCTGCGGCGCTCATCGCCTGCAGGTCCTGCTCAGTCAGCCCCGCCCTGAACTTGCCGGGCAGATCATCCGCAGACACACTTTCCCCCGGATACATGATGGACAGGCGCTCCACCAGGTTGGCCAGTTCACGGACGTTGCCGGGCCACTCATAGCGGGACAGCACCCGCAGGGCGGCGGGAGAAAACCGCACCCCGGAACGTCCTTCGGCCTCCATGCGGCTGACCAGTTCGTCGATCAGCAACGGCAGGTCACGCATGCGTTCCCGCAGCGACGGGACTTCGATCGGAAACACATTGAGTCGGTAGTAGAGATCTTCCCGGAAGGTACCTTCGCGGATCGCCACTTCCAGATCCCGATGAGTGGCGGCAATGATGCGTGCATCGGTGGTCAGGGTCTTCGTACTGCCCACCCGCTCGAAGGTACGTTCCTGCAGCACCCGAAGGATCTTCACCTGCATGGGGAGCGGCATGTCACCGATTTCATCCAGAAACAGCGTGCCGCCCTGGGCCAACTCAAAGCGGCCGGGACGGGCGCTAATGGCGCCGGTAAAGGCCCCCTTTTCATGGCCGAACAACTCACTTTCCAGCAACTCCCCGGGAATGGCGCCGCAGTTCACCGCCACGAAGGGCTTGCCGCGACGGGTCGAACACTGGTGGACATTGCGGGCCACCACTTCCTTGCCGGTCCCGGTCTCCCCCAGGATCAGCACATTGGCATCGCTCATCGCCACCTGCTGGATGAGTTCCCGAATACGCTGCATGGTCCGGTGATACCCGACCAGCGAACGATAGAGCGCCAGGTGCGGTACCTTGTCCGGCGTCATGCCGTTGACCACCAGGTGTCGGGCCGTCTGCAGACTGCCCGACAAGGTCGGATAGCGCAGGGGAAAGTCCAGACGCCCCACTACCCGGGAACGCATCTCGTCCGGCAGGGCTGCAAATTCCTCGGCGGCACCGGCAAGAATCACAGGGGGAGAGGCCTCAAGACCGGACCAGCGTTCCAGCAGAGTCGCCGCGTGCGGCACAGCGCAGCCGCTGAAGAGGATTGCCAGCCAGTCGGTCTGAACCGGCTCCAGCCATTGTCCGTTGTATTCCTGCGGCGACATCACCTGCGGGCGACAGCCCAGGAAGTCCAGCACGGTTTCCATGCGCAGGGCGCGCTGCGCATCCTGCGCCACCACCAGGATCTCATCGGGGAGCGCCTGCAGGAGACCGCCCTCATTGTCGGTTGTTGGTAATGCGTCTTGAAGTGTCATGGATATCCGCCGTGGACCAGTCCATCAGTCCGAAACAATAACCGCTCTATAAGCAGGGTTAAATAATCTGAGCCGCCGTCATGATCCGTTCAGCCCGCCTCCGAATCACGCCTGGAACGGGTCAGGGCGATGCTGCGTCGATGGCGCCGGAAAACCATTTTCTGAATACCGTCTTCCAGTGCCGAACTCATGCCCTGAAACAGCACGCTCAGTTCATGTCCCGATGCAGCGGATTCACAGGATGCCACCCGGGCAAACAGCGTCAGCGGCTTGGGAAACTGCGGGCACAGATAAAAACTCAGACACAGGATCTGCCCCGGCTGCTGGGCTTCAGGCTGAGCCCAGCCCAGACCCTCGGCGGAAATACGCACCGGAACCGGAGGAGGAATCCGCGCATGGGCATGCAACAACAGGCTGACCATTTCCACCAGCAGATTGACCTTCGACTCGATCCTGAGCAGTTCCTGGCTCACCTCGCCGGCGTCGTCGGTCCGCCGCGGCTGCACATCATCCATGCCGGCGCAGACTCGAAGCAGACTTTCATTGGCCTCATTGATCCGGGCCAGTTCTTCAGCTGGAGGAATCCCGGCCACCGGTTCCACCGCCAGGGGGAGTCGATCCCTGATCACCAGCACATCCTTGAAGGGATCGTCTGTCGTCATGGTCTCATTTCAGCATAACCGCAAAGTGACAGGCAAAACCCGGACCCCGGATCAGCCTCATCAGGTTCCACAGAAGGTCTGATACACCCGCTCCGTCGGGGCCGGGGGCCGGGCATAGGCCTGGTCGGCCTCCGCCAATACCCAGGGATTGCGCACCACCCCGAGCAGCCGCCTAAACGGCTCGAAATCCTCAGCCTCCAGGGCCGCCGCAATCACCTGCTCCACCCGATGATTGCGGGGGATACAGGCCGGGTTGACCCGCCGCATGCGCACGGCCCGCTCCCCGGGGGGCAACGGGTCCTGACGCAAGCGGGACCGCCACTGCTGCGCCCAGGCAACCAAGGCCTCGGGCTGTGCAAACAGCCGGCGGACCGGCTCATCATGGGTCTCGTCTTCGGCCGCATCACACAGGTGGCGGAAACACAGCGTGAAATCCACCTGCCCCTGCTGCATGGCCTGCAGCAACCCTTGGATCAGGGCGATGTCACTCTTATCGGCCATGCTCAGTCCCAGCTTGAGGCCCATTACGTCAATCCAGTGACGCGCAAACCGGCTGGAGAAGGAATTTACCAGATCCGTGGCCTGTTCCAACGCCTGTTTTTCGTCAGAGCCGATCAGCGGCAGCAATGTCTCGGCCAACCGGGCCAGATTCCACTGGGCCATGGCCGGCTGATTGGCGTAGGCATAACGCCCCTGGGTATCGATGGCACTGAAGACCTGATCCGGATGATAACCATCCATGAAGGCGCAGGGGCCGAAATCGATGGTCTCTCCGGAAACGGCCATGTTATCCGTATTCATCACCCCGTGGATGAAACCCACCCCCATCCACTGGGCCACCAGCCGTGCCTGGGCCTCCACGACGGCCTCCAGCAGGGCCAGACAGGGCTGATCCGCCTCACGGGTCCAGGGGTAATGCCGATCCGCAACATGATCCGCCAGCTGCTGCAGCGCCGCCCGGTCGCCGCGCACGGCGAAATACTGGAAGGTCCCCACCCGCACATGGCTGGCCGCCACCCGGGTCAGGACGGCGCCCGGCAGGGCCGTTTCCCGCAACACCGGTTCGCCGGTGGAGACGGCGGCCAGGGCACGGGTGGTAGGGATGCCCAGGGCATGCATGGCCTCGCCGACCAGATACTCCCGCAGCACCGGCCCGAGGGCGGCGCGGCCATCCCCCCGCCGGGAAAACGGGGTACGGCCCGATCCCTTGAGCTGGATGTCCCGGCGCCGTCCCCGCACATCCACCACCTCCCCCAGCAGGATGGCCCGTCCATCCCCCAGTCGGGGCACGAAATGCCCGAACTGATGGCCGGCATAGGCCATGGCCAGGGGTTCCGAGCCGGGCAGTATGCGATTGCCCGCAAACACCTGGCCCCATTCTTCCGGCGTCAGGGCCAGAGGATCAATGCCCAGTTCCCGACACAGGTCGTGGTTGAGTTCGATCAGGGAGGGATCAGGCACCGGATCCGGGTCAAGCCGGACATGGAAGGCGTCCGGCAGGCGGGCATAGGTGTTGGAAAACGGGATCGGATCAGGTGCCGGGACGGTCACGGAGTTCAAGCTCCTTCAATCAGCGGGCCGGTTCAAGGGGAGAGGCGCGTCCTGCCGGCATCCTCGCCGCCACAGCATCCGACCACGGCACAGCGCCGGGGTTCGCTCCGTCGCGACCTCATGATATTGACCATACTCAATTCCGCGCCCGCGATATGCGCTGAACATCGACCTCGCCCCCCAACAGTCCGGAACCTATCTACGGCCTCGCCGCCCTGGGTCTGGTCCACCCGCACCACCGGGCACGAAGCCCTTCCCTGGATAACCTGACTGGCCGGGACACCAAAGGAGGTTCAGAACAACCCATCCCCATATCCTCACATGTCCTCACATGGCGTCATTCACCATCTCTTTACGCGACATCACTCCCCTTCACACCGCGCCATTCCCTTTTACACCGCGTCATTCCCGCGAAAGCGGGAATCCAGTCATGCGCTGAAAACCCTGGACTCCCGCTTTCGCGGGAGTGACGGCAAAAATTATGAACTGACGGCAGAAATTGCGAACTGACGGATGGACCCGCCTGCTGTCGGTCCTGATACATCAGTAAAGGGGTAGTCATCCCATGTGCCATTGATGCCACCGTCTATTTGACGGCCAGTCTCCACCCGCCCCCGCAAGAAGGGGGAGTCCTTGGTATCCCTGGAATTGGGCATTGAAACATGCCCTGCGGCCCTAAACACAAAAAAAGAGCCACCCCTACGTGAACAGGAGCGGCTTTGGATGGTGCCCGAGGCCGGAGTCGAACCGGCACGCCTTCCGGCGAGGGATTTTCTTACCACTTCGACTTTCGCCGCCAGCACAGGCTCGCTGTTCGTGGTCTGGAGCACGCCTTCACCATAGCCTTGCGGCCGTAGGTGCCCGCCGTCTGCTCTCTACACCTTCCCAGGCGCCGGGCCTGGGCTTGGCTCGGCGTTGGCTCGGATACCGGGGCATCCAGGGCGTTCGCCGAATTTGACGGGTTCCACCCCTGGGGTTTCCCCCGGAGGGCTCAAATTGTTCAAGTCCCTTGTGTCTACCAATTTCACCACTCGGGCGTGGCATGATGGGCTGGCAGTATACCCGAAACCGGCACTGGAAGAATCCGTCCGAAACGCTAAGATGCGGGACTGACCTTACTCATCGGCGCCGCCCGTGTTTCCCACCCTCACATCCGTTTCCACTCTGCTCCTGGGCATGGGCATCCTGCTCTGCGGCTCCGGCATGCTGGGTACCCTGCTGGGCCTGAGCGCCGCTCAGGAAGGCCTGCCGAGCTGGCTGATCGGCCTGGTCATGTCCGGCTTTTTCATGGGCTTCATCATCGGCTCGTTCCTGTGTCCCGGCCTGATCCGCCGGGTGGGGCACATCCGTGCCTTTGCCGCCCTGGCCGCCGTATCGGCCATTGCCGCCCTGCTCCACGGTCTGATCTTCGATCCCTGGGTGTGGTGGGTATTGCGCATCGTCAACGGCATCTCGGTGGTGGGGCTGTACATGGTCATCGAAAGCTGGCTCAACGAACGGGCACGACAGGACCGGGGCCAGGTCTTTGCCTTCTACATGACGGTCTGCCTGGTGATGCTGGGCGTGGGACAGTTCCTGGTACTGATCTACGGACCGGGACATCTGGCCAGCTATGCCCTGGTGGCCATCCTGTTCGCCCTGGGACTGATCCCCATCGCCCTGACGCCGGCCCTGCAGCCCACGCCCATCAAGGCCCAGGCCCTGCCGCTGAAGACCCTCTACGGCAGGACCCCGGTGGGCGTGATCGGGGCGCTGGTGGCAGGGATCGCCTCGGGGGGGTTCTGGGGGTTCGGGGCCATCTACGCCCAGCAATCGGGTATCGAGCCCCTGGGGGTGGCCGCCTTCGTCAGCGCCGTGATCCTGGGCGGCGCCCTGCTGCAATGGCCCATCGGCTTTTTCTCCGACCATCGGGACCGGCGCTGGATAATGGTCTTTGCCTGCGTCGGTGCGGCCCTGGCGGCCCTGGCCATCTTCATGACCGTGAATCAGTCACTACCGGCGTTGCTGGTAGCGGCCCTATTCTACGGCGGGTTTGCCTTCAGCCTCTACGCCCTGGCGGTGGCCCATACCCATGACCGACTGGATGTCACCCAGGTGCTGGAAGGCACCCAGGGACTGCTCCTGCTCAACGGCATCGGCGCCACCCTGGGGCCGCTACTGGCGGGGATTGCGGTCAGCGTCGCCTCCATCAGTGTACTGCCCCTGCTGTTCGGCACCATCATCGTGCTGCTGGCCCTGTTCGCACTCTGGCGGATCCTTCGAGAACCGCCGGTGGCCCCTGAAGAGAAAGCCGGCTTCGTGCCGGTCACCCGCACCTCGGCGGTGGCCGCCGAGTTGGATCCGCGCACCGAATTGCAGTCGGAGTTGGACCTGGCACACAAACCGTAGGGGTCCGTTCGCGGGCCTGCCCGCGAATAACGATACTCAATCGGCGACCACAGACCGGCGGCGGGTGCGCAGGCCGATCAGGGCGGCGTGCCGAATACTCTGGAACAGGGCCTGGCGGCCGGTGCCGGTACAGGGAATCCAGGGCCGGGGCGGGTCATTGAGGGCCTCCCGCAGGACTCGGCCCAACGTGGTGCGCATCATGGTCATCAGGACCACGGCATCGGCCCCGGCCGCCTGGCGCTTGAGATGGTTGACGTCACGCCCCCAGTTGGAAGACCAGCCGGTATGACGAAACTCCACCCGGACCCCAGGCCACTGCGCCGCAATCTCCCGGCTCAGCTCATCGCTGTAGCGGGCCTGGATCTCGTTGCCGCCCACGAACAGCACAGTCAGCTCGGCCCCGCCCTCCAACTGCTCCAGCAGATCGCTATCCTCGTCGTGATCGGCCTCGATGCCGGGCAGGACCAGATCTTCATACTGGGCCGGCGCCGCGCCGCACTCGCGGAACAGCGCCAGGGTCTGGGCGGCTTCAAGGGGCCGGGCATCGCGCAGGGCAAAGAACAGGGCACGCAGCTGGGAAAATGCCTCGGGGTCCCGCCCCAGTCGGCGGTACAGGCGAAACCGGGCGCGCAGGATATCCGTCTCCGACCAGGCCGGATCCAGCCGGGCCGGGGCCTCCAGAAGGTCCAGCATGGGTTCGCAGAATCGGGAGTCCTCATGGGCCAGGTGCTCCATCCCGTCCAGCCCCTCCTGAGCCGCCTCCAGCCGACCCGCCGACAGGGCTGCCGACATCAGCAGCGACCATCGATCCCACTGCACCTGCAACGCCTGATCAGTGCCGGCCCGGCACAGGACCTGCAGATCGTCCAGCAACCGGGGTGAGCGGGCAAACCATTCCGGTCGATCGATCAGCGGTAGAACGGCCTCCCCGTGCCGGCACCACAGGGATTCTGCAATCTCTCCCGCCAGGGCCGGATCCACCAGATCCGCGCATTCCAGCAGACGCTGTATTCCCCACGCCGGCCAGAAGGGCTGATCCTGCTGCGCCATCAACGCCCGCCAGCTCTCCATGGCCGCCTGGGCCGAGGCGGCATCCAGGCGGGCCATCATGAGCACGGCCTGCATGAAGCGGCAGCGATCCACCAACAGCGGACGCTCGGGATCCTGGGCATCGGTTTCCGTCATCATCCCGATCAGGGCGGCATTCACATGCATCAGGGCCTGCTCCCGGGCCTCGTCACCGCCGTCGTCCTCCATCCAGCGCAGGAAATCACGCACCCCCAAGGCATAATGGGCCCCCAGGGCCACCGGCCCGAAACGCTCCACCGCCTCGGTGAAATAGCGCTCCCCCTGCCGGAGCTGGGCCTGGATCGTGCGCACCCGATCCAGGTCCGGCGGCAGCACCAGCTCGGCCAGGGAACGAAAGCCCCCCAGCACCAGCCCCATGTCCGCATGTAGCCGGGGCGACATTAGACGCCCTTCGGCGATCAGTCCGGCAAAGGCCTCCTTCGCTGCGGAAAAATTCCCCTGCAACTGCAGGGCCTGGCCCAGACGGCGCCCCAGTCCGGCCTCAAGGGAGGCGCGCTCGGCAGTGTCCAGTGCCACATGGGGCAGACCCTCCCGCAGTTCCACCAGCAACACGTTGGCAATGGCCGCATCGCCCCGGCGGATGGCGCCGGTGGCGGACTGGAGGATCAACCTAGCGGTCGCCGGGGTCAGATGCCGGCGCTGGCCGCGCAACAAGCGGGTGGCCTCGTTCTGGAATCCGTGGATCAGCAAATAGGGGTGCACCTCGGTGAGCATGCCGGCCCCGGCCCCGCCGGGAGTGGACGAGGCGGCGCGAAAGATGGCGGCATACCGGTGCAGGGTATCCCTGATGGCAGCATGATTCTGCTGCCGCACGTAGCCGCTGAGCAGTCCTGCTAGATACCACTGGCGTCGTTCGTCATTCATCTCGGGGCGCCCCATGTCGGGACGGCGCCCGGGCAACAGGGCATCGAGAAAACCCAGGTGAAAATAGCTGCGCTTGCGACCGGTATCCAGGGCATGGACCGATTCCACCAGATCCACCAGTTCATCAGGCTTGAGGGCGCGGTCTTCCTCGGCCAAGGTGGCGATGATCTGCTCCATCACCACCCGGTCCAGCTGAGTGAACTCCTCGGAGACATCCAGCACCGCACGCGCCGTCGTCTCTTCCTCCGCCACCGTCCGTTCCTGCTGCCGAACCGCCTCTGCGGCCGCCATGGCCTGGTCCAGGGCCGGCAGCACCGGGTCCAGAAACTGCCACAGCCCCGGGTCCATCAGCTTGAGCACATGGAAATAGATCCCCACCTCCATGGCCCCGAATTCCTCAATCAGGGCATCCTTGGTGCCGACCATGTCGGTAGGAGGATGGATCTTGTCGTCTCCGCCCGCCACGAAGCCCCGTTCATCGTGGGGGACGTCGCACAGATCCAGGAAGCGACACATGATGGCCGCCTTGTAGTCGGCAAAGTACCCCAGGAACAGCAGGGTCCACTCCCGTGCACCCATGACCACCGGTACATGGGGCAACAGAACATCGGCCAGCTGGTGGTTATTCATGCGCTTGAGGGTTTCGACGCGAAAACCCTTGCGCCGCGCCAGGGTCTTGAGGGTGGCATCACACACCAGCTCAAGCCGGGAAGCCGGTTCCCGCAAGCGTTCCAGGAAGGAGATCACCGCCCGGTGTCGATCCAGGGGTAACAGCCGGTTCCAGACCGCCTTCCAGTCGTTGAGTCCCGCCTGCGGCATCGGTGCCGTCACGCCCTTGGCCATGATCACCCTCCCCTTGCCGGTCTGCCGACCGGCACCCGGGCGCATCGGGAGGAAAGGCTCACAAGGGCCTGAAGCATAAGCGGATGTACTGAAGGGTATCTGGACATGCCCCGATCATAGATGGGTCCTGGTGGCTCAACAATGGCTGTACAGCCTGAATTCCAGGTATAAATAAGCTTATTTCAAATAATGCAACCGAGAATCACCCGATGCCCCTGTTGCCGATCACCCGCACCGCCCTGCTGACACTCTCCGTATGGTTTCTGTTGCCCCCGAGCATCCTGCAGGCCGATCAAGACCGCCCCATCGACGCCATCCTGATCCCCCAGCCCGTCACCGAACAGATTTACTACTTCTACGGCTCCCTGGAAAACCGCACCCCGGCCAACCTCGGTCTGAACAACAACATCGGCTTCGTCATCACCACAGAAGGTGTGGTACTCATCGATAGCGGCCCCAGCCGCCATGTGGCCGAGCGCATTGAGGCCGCCATCGCCACCGTCACCGACCGACCCGTGACCCATGTCGTCAATCTGGGTAGCCAGGACCACCGCTGGCTGGGCAATGATCATTTCCTGTCCCAGGGCGCCCACGTCGTGGCCCTGGAACGCACCACCACCACCCAGACACAGTTTGCGCAGCAACATCTGGAACGCCTCACCCGGACCCTGGGTGAGGCCGTCATGGCGGACACCGTGCCCCGTACCGCCCCCAGCCCGGCGCCGACGTATCATCATCGTTTCAGCATCGGCGGGATTCGCTTCGAACTGGTCCATGCCGGCGACGCCCATTTCCCCGGCGATGCCGTGCTGCACCTGCCTGATCGGGGCGTGGTCTTCACAGGGGATGTGGTCTACACCGAACGCATGCTGGGAATTCATCCCTGGAGTGACCCCGTCGGCCAGCTGGCGGCCTTCGAAACCCTGGCGACCTGGTCACCGGAGATCATCATTCCCGGTCACGGCGCCGCCACCGACCTGGCCACGGCCCGGCGGGATACCGGCGACTATCTGGTCCTGCTGAACCGGGAAGTGAAACAGGCCCTGGAAGACTGGGAAACCCTGGACGACACGGTCGAACGCCTGGCCGAACTGCCTGCTTTCCGGCATCTTCGCCACTATGATGACTGGCACCGGATGAACGTGAACCGCACCTACCTGTTTCTGGAATCGAGGCAGTGAATCGGCCGCAGGCCCTGTAACATGCCTTCCACCCGCGGCATCCCCTCCAGCAATACCTGACGATGGTCGGGCAATGCGCCCAACACGGCCTTCAATGCACCTGGAATATGTTCGTAGATCCGCAGAAATGCATCACCCAGGGTCTCGATCATGTCCAGGACCCGGTCGTGATGATCCGCTCCAATCCCGGCTTCGATGATTTCCATGTCTTTGGCCGCAGGAGAGGCGCCGATGGTCAGCAAATGCCCTTTCAGGGAATGGGCCATGCGACGGGCCGTGATCAAATCACCCGCCATGAGACACTGCCTGAGTTCGGTCAGCCTTTCCGGCAGCTCGGGAAGGACGCTGAGCAGGGTATCCACCAGCAAGGTACTGTCGTCCCCCAGGCGCTGCAGTACCACGGACAGATCCACGATGGGCAAGCCCTCTTCCCGGGGCCTTGCCGGATCCTCGATTTCACCGAGCATTCGGCCACCCATCACCCGATTGATCGTCCGCCCCAATCCGACCAGGCTGATGGGTTTGAAGATGTAATCATCCATTCCTGCCGCCAGCCCCCGCTCCCGGTATTCGTTCAAGGCATGGGCGGTCAGACCGATCACCGGCAGTTTCCGGCAGGCCTCCCCGGCCTCCCCTTCCCGTATCCGGCGAGTCGCTTCAAAGCCGTTCATACCCGGCATTTCCACGTCCATAAGCACCAGATCGGGATACTCCGTTGCCAGACGTTCAAAGGCCGCCAGGGCACTGTCGGCAACCGTGACCCGATGCCCCAGCCGCTTGAGCAGATGCACGGCCACCAGCACATTGGCCGGGGTATCCTCCACCAGCAGCACATGCCAGGATCGGGCAGGCTCAGCGCCGATACACGCAACCGGTGACGGTGCGGATTCTTCCACCACATTGCCCGGTGCCATGGCCACGGTGAAATGGAAACGACTACCCTCTCCGGGACGACTGCTCACCCCGATCTCGCCTCCCAGCCTTTCCACCAGCTGACGGGTGATGGTCAGCCCCAACCCGGTACCGCCATGGCGGCGGCCCGCCGAACCATCCAGCTGAGTAAAGGCATGAAAGATCTCCCGCTGACGCTCCAGAGGAATCCCCTCACCGGTATCGATCACTTCAAATGCCAGCCGCAGCCGCTGATCCATCTCACCCGGAAAATGGGCCTCCAATCGCACAGACCCCTGCCTGGTGAACTTGATGGCGTTGCCGATGAGATTGATCAGGATCTGCGATAGCCGGTGCACGTCGCCCTTCAGATAGCGAGGCAGATCAGGGGCCAGCAGCATCTTCAGCTCGAGCCCCTTGTCTTGGGCGGATACCTGCAGAGTCTCGATCACCTCCGCCAGGGCTTGGTGAAGATCGAAATCCGCCTCCAGCAGCTCCATGCGCCCGGCCTCGATCTTCGACAGGTCCAGGATGTCGTTGATGATGGTGAGCAGATGCCGGGCCGAGTGCTGGATGACGTGCATGAACTCCCGTGACTGCCCGGCGGGTTCGTTGAGCAGCACCAACTCGCTCAGGCCCAGAATCGCATTCATGGGGGTGCGGATCTCATGACTCATCCGGGCCAGAAATTCGCTCTTGGCCCGATTGGCCGAGTCCGCCGCCTCGCGGGCGCTGATCAACTGTCGCTCCATGACCCGCAGATCACTGATATCGGTGTAATAGACCATGCCCCCGATCACCTCCCCGCCCTCATCCAGGATGGGACCGGAGAAGATCTGTAAGGCCTTACCCCCGAAACGAGCCTCTTCCTGGGGTGTGGAATAACGAACCACCGGGCGCCTGGTGCGGAAACACATCTCCAGCACGCACTGCTGACAAGGGCTGGACTCGTTCCAGGCGATCCGGTAACAAGGCTGATCCAGGACGGCGGAAAGATTGAGCTCGAAAAGTTCCAGCAGGCCCTGGCTGGCACTCACGATGCGAAAATCCGCATCAACGATGACGATGTAACCGGGGATATTCTCAAAGAAGGCGCGCAACCGGCTGGAGGCCCGATCCAGTTCCGCGGTCCGCTCCGCCACGCGCTGCTCCAGCAGGGCGTTTTGCTCCGAGATCACGCGTGCCTGGGACTCCAGCCGCTCAAACTGACCGCGTAACTGTCCGGACATGGACTGGAATGCACGATCCAAGAAATTGAACTCGCGGATGGAGGTGCGGCCCGGCGCTCGATTCCAATCCCCCCTGGCCAAGCGATCCGCATCCATGCCCAGACGCTCCAGCGGCGCGGCAATGCGGGCTGCGATCACCACCCCCAACAGCAGGGCAGCCAGCAACACGGCGGCGATCATGAGCAGGGTGTCGCGGGTCTGAGCACGAATGCCGCCGAGAAAATCCCGTTCCGGCACCACCGCCCCCAAGACCCAGTCCAGCCCCGGTGCCGGCGCGAAGTGCTTCACCTGCAGGAACTGGCGCTCCCCATCCAGATCGAAGGTGAGCAATTCCTCATCCCCAATGGCGGCCAGTCCGCCGGGCCTGCTACTCAGCAGACGGGTGGCCTCCACCAGCGAAGGGATGCCTGACTCCACCGCCTGTAAGGGCAGAAAACGGCCGGCTTCCTCCCGGAAAAAACCGCCCACGGGCGCCGATGATGACGCAACCAGATGACCGTCTCTCTGTATGACAAAGATCTGGGCACCAGGACTCAGATCGATACGGCGCAGAAAATCATGCACCTGGGTCAGCACGTAGTCCACGGCAAAGACCCCCAGCAGATTCCCCTCATGGTCCTTGAAGGGCCGAGCGGCGGTCAGCGCCAGATCATGAATGACAAAATGACGATAGATGGGAGTCCAGGTCGGCCCGTCCGCCGCCACCCCGGCCTGATACCAGGGCCGGGTGCGAGGATCAAAACCAGGGTAGACCTGTTTGAGTTCCAGGGCATCCCCGAGATCATTGGTAGAAAAATTATGGGAATCACCGCCGGTCACCGCACCGGCGCGCACCACTTGAACATCCCCATCCCTAATCCGGCGAGCGCCGTAGAATTCGCCTTCCACGGTGCCGAAGAAGCTGTAGGCCAGTGCGGGATAGGTGCTGAGGATGCCATGGAAATAGCGCTGCACATTGGCTGCATCATCCAACCGCAGCACACCGCTGCGCAGGGCGCGGGCATTGGCTTCGTTAACGGCGGGGGGAATGCCCAGATATCCGGTCAGGCGATCTTCCACCCGGATCAGCACATCCGTGCGCAGTTGGCGTGCAATATCGTCCACGGCCAGTCGACCATCATGGATCGCCAGCCAGGCCGCCAGTGCGGCGGAGATCATCGTCAGCAACACCAGCGGCAGACCGATGAGCAGACGCAGGGAAAAGGCTGGAGCCCTGAGGCTCTCGAACGCCCGCCTCACGCCTGCCCGAAGTACCGCCACTGCCATGCTTCTGCTCCCCTTTCAGAGCAAGCCGCATAGTCAAATCCCCCTGTGATCCAGCGGCAGATCCTGTTCATCCAGTCAATGCCCCGTCCACGGCGACATCCATCGTGATTGTACGTCACCCGCGGCAACATCCGCCTTGATTGTTCACCCCCTCATTTAAGGGTTGATTGATTCGGCTAAGGGTTGATTGATGCAGTCAAAGGCTGATTGATGCAGCATCGGCTTGCGGATGTTTTACGGGTTGCGAATATTTTAAATGGGTCTTCCCGCGAAAAAACCCCGTCACTCCCGCGCAAGCGGGAATCCAGTCACGGAGTTTCCTGGACTCCTGCTTTCGCGGGAGTGACGGGCAATGGGCCGGGGGCAGCCGGCCTGTGAGGAAGTGACGGCAAGAGACCGGCGGCAGCCGGCCTGTGCAGGGGCGGTGACAAAGGACCGATGGGCGGCGGCAGGGATCAGTCCGACCACTGGGTCGCTGAGGCGAAACCTTGAAGCCAAGACTCAGATGTCAAAAAAGTCATCCCCGAAACCGTCAAGAAAACCGCCCTCGTCTGCACCCATATCAACGGGATCCAGATCCAGATGAGCGGTGTCAAGGCCGATGTCCAGCGGAGAGACGCCCAGGTCCATAGCAACGTCGGCAAAGGCCTGCTGCATCTGTGAACTCAGGACCATGCCGGCGAACAAGGTTCCCAAATAGGCGCCACCGGCGGCGGCCAGCCCGGTACCCAGCAGCCCGGGGGCACCTCGCCGGCCGCGGGCGGCAATCCGGGGATTACCCTGGGTGGCCTCCAGAAAATGCAGTCGGTCGATCAGTTCTTTGTTGCCCGACTGCAGGATCTTCTGCCGGGCCTCTTCCGCACGTTTGCGTCGTGAATCCATGTGGAGATCCTCCAGGTGGATGGGGTGTGCCTGACAGGGTTGGACACGGAAAATGTTGAGAAATCCCCTTTCATCACCAAAATTTTGCCACCGTCACTCCCGACAAGAACCCGTCACTCCCGCGAAGGCGGGAACCCAGAGAGCCCTCCGCAGGACTGGATTCCCGCCTGCGCGGGAATGACCTGATCCGGAGTGATCAATTCCGGATCAGGTGATCAAACGCCCCCAGCGCCGCCTTGGCGCCCTCGCCCACCGCAATCACGATCTGCTTGTAGGGCACCGTGGTCACATCCCCGGCCGCAAACACCCCGGGCACCGAAGTCATACCGTGGGCATCCACCACGATCTCACCACGCGCGGACAACGCCACCGGCGACTCCTTGAGCCATTCGGAGTTGGGGACCAGACCGATCTGCACGAAGATCCCCTCCAGATCCAGGCGCTTGAGCTCATCCGTGTCCCGGTCCTTGTAGGTCAGGCCGGTCACTTTGCTGCCGTCCCCGTTCACTTCCATGGTCTGGGCATGGGTGATGATGTCCACGTTGGGCAGGCTACGCAGCTTCTTCTGCAGCACCGCATCGGCCCTCAGCTCGGTCATGAACTCGATCAACGTGACGTGGGCCACCACGCCCGCCAAGTCGATGGCCGCCTCCACACCGGAGTTGCCGCCACCGATCACCGCCACCCGCTTGCCCTTGTACAAGGGACCGTCGCAATGGGGGCAATAGGCCACGCCACGGGTCCGATACTTTTGCTCACCGGGCACGTTCATCTCCCGCCAGCGGGCACCAGTGGCCAGGATCACCGTCTTGCTGCGCAGCACCGCGCCGGAGGCGAAATGCACCTCGTGCAGCCCGGCCTCACCCTGGGCGGGCACCAGCTTCGCAGCCCGCTGCAGGTTCATGATGTCCACCTCATATTCCTTGACGTGGTTTTCCAGGGCCGCTGCCAGCTTGGGGCCTTCCGTATGGGGCACCGAGATGAAGTTCTCGATGGCCATCGTATCGAGCACCTGCCCCCCGAAACGCTCCGCCGCCACCCCGGTACGGATCCCCTTGCGGGCCGCATAGATGGCTGCCGCGGCGCCGGCGGGACCGCCGCCCACCACCAGCACGTCGAAGGCGGCCTTTTCATTGAGCTTCTTCGCTTCCCGTTCGGCCGCACCTTTGTCGATCCTGCCCAGGATCTGCTCCAGGCTCATGCGGCCCTGATCAAAGGGCAGGCCGTTGAGGAAGATGCTGGGTACGGACATCACTTCCCGCGCTTCCACCTCATCCTGGAACAGGGCACCGTCAATGGCCACGTGACGCACGTTCGGGTTGAGCACCGCCATCAAGTTCAGGGCCTGCACCACGTCGGGGCAGTTCTGGCACGACAGGGAGTAATAGGTTTCGAACAGGAACTCTCCCTCCAGAGACCGAATCTGCTCGATCACCTCGGGAGCGGCCTTGGGCGGATGCCCCCCCACCTGCAGCAGGGCCAGCACCAAAGAGGTGAACTCATGGCCCATGGGCAAACCGGCGAAGGCCACCCGCCCGCTCTCGCCGGGACGCACCAGGGCAAAGGAGGGACGGCGACCGTCCCGACCGTCGGTGCGCAGAGAGATCTTGTCGCTCAGGGCGCTGATCTCCTGCAGCATCTCCAAAAGCTCATTGGACTTGGGGCCTTCATCCAGGGTGGCCACGATCTGGAAAGGCTGGGTGACCTTTTCCAGATAGGCCTTCAACTGATTTTGCAGATTGGCGTCCAGCATGCCGAATGACCTCATAAAAAAATGCCCGGGACTCGGCCCGGGCAAGGAATAGGAGATTTGGGCAATTCAATGGGCGTGAGCGGCCCGGCTCAGATCTTGCCGACCAGATCCAGGGACGGGGCCAGGGTCTTTTCCCCTTCCTTCCACTTGGCGGGGCATACTTCGTTGGGGTGAGCCGCCACGTACTGGGCCGCCTTCACCTTGCGCAGCAGCTCCTCGGCGTTACGACCGATGTTGCCGGCATTGATCTCGACGATCTGGATCACGCCCTGGGGATCCACCACGAAGGTGCCGCGCTCGGCCAGACCGGCCTCTTCGATCAGCACTTCGAAGTTGCGGGAAATGGTCAGGGTCGGGTCCGCAATCATCGGGAACTGTAGCTTGTTGATGGTTTCGGAACTGTCGTGCCAGGCCTTGTGGGTGAAGTGGGTGTCGGTGGACACGCTGTAGATCTCCACGCCCAGTTTCTGGAACTCGGCATAGTTGTCGGCCAGGTCGCCCAGTTCGGTGGGGCACACGAAGGTGAAGTCGGCCGGATAGAAGAAGAACACCGACCACTTGCCCTTGATGCTCTCGTCGTTCACCTCGACGAACTCGCCATCGTGGAAAGCGGTGGCCTTGAAGGACTTGACTTGGGTATTGATCAGGGACATGAAAGGCTTCTCCGATGGTTGTGATTTAGACGCATTCCAAATGCTGTGATGCAATAATACCCAGCTCATCGGATAGATGCAATTGAAGATTTCAATCGTCCCAAAAGTTGTTACCTATTATGAGGGGGTTGCCCGCCCCGTTCGCGGCCGAGGACCGCTCCCTCCAAGACCGCCCTGCTGCCCACAAACCCTACATTCAAATCCCTGCCCCGACAGGTTACACTGCCGCCCAACCCGGCGGCTCTCCCGAGCCGCCCAACCCACCCCAGGGCAACCGGACTCAAGCAAGCACACCATGGGTTACACCTTGCACAAGGCCAGATCCACCCCCCTGGCCCTCTTTCTCTGTATGGCCACCCTCACGGCCTGCAACACCCTGCCGACCGTACCCACCGAAGGTGCCTGGCTGTCCGTCAACGGCCCGGACACCCCGACGGGTCTGCCGAGCAGCCTCAACAGCTTCCTGAGCGAGGCCCCGTCCGGCAGCAGCATCTCCCTGGCGGATAGTCCCTGGGGAGGGGACGTCCTCATCCACGCCGATGCCGCCTACTTCGCCGCCAGCGGGCGCACCTGCCGCAGCCTCAGTGTGCATGGCGATCACGGACAGCGGCAGGCCCTGGTCTGCCGCAAGAGTGAAGATGGCTGGGAAAAGGTCCGTGTGCTCACCCACATGGGGCAAGCGCGTCCTGCATCCCCCAGTCCGTCGACACAACCAGGCCCGGTCGGGGAGGTCGCACCATGAGCATGTCCGCACCAGCCGAAAGCCGGCCCAAAGCCGGCTGCCCCTCCGGGGGCATCGTCCGCAAGACCTTTGCCTCCGGAACCGCCCCCACAGGTGCATTCCTTGCGGCCGCCCTGCTGATTCCACTGCTCTGGGCATTGCCCTGGACCGCCACGGCACAAAGCTTCAGCGGCATGGGAGACATCCCCCGCATCCAGCAAGCCGCCCCCATCCCGGACACCCTGGAACCCACCTCTCCGGTGGACTGGCGCACCGGCACCTACGGCCCCGTGCCCGGCGCCCTCGGCCGTGACACCGACATCGCCCCCTTCGGCGCCCACCTGTTCAAGGGCGGCTTTCGCGGCACCCGCGCCGCGGGCCTGAGCCCCGACTATCGCATCCTCCCCGGCGATCAGATCACCCTGCGGGCCTGGGGCGCGGTAGAGATCGACCGCGTCCTGCCCGTGGACGCCCAGGGCAACATCTTCATCCCCCATGTGGGTCCAGTGCAGGTCCAGGGTCTGCCCCACGGCCAGCTGGATGGCCGCGTCAGGAGCGCCGTCAAGTCCGTGTTCACCGACAACGTGGAGGTCTACACCAACCTCCAGGGCACCCAGCCCGTGGCCCTGTTCGTCACCGGCCACGTGGCCAACCCGGGTCGGTACGCCGGCAGCCCCCATGACTCCCTGCTTTACTTTCTGGATCAGGCCGCCGGCATCGACCAGGACACCGGCAGCTACCGCCGGGTGCGCCTGATCCGCGACGGCGAGACCATCGCCCAGGCCGACCTGTACGATTTCCTGCTCACCGGCAGCATTCCCCGGCCCCAATTCAAGGACGGCGACACCCTGGTGGTGGAACGCCGCGGCCCGGTGGTCACCGTGGCCGGTGACGTGGCCCGCCCCTATCGCTTCGAACTGGAGCCGGACACCCTCACCGGCCGGGGCGTGCTCGATCTGGCCCAGCACACGCCGGATGCCTCCCATGTCCTGGTGCGCGGCGTGCGTGCCCAAGGCCCCTTCTCCGCCTATCTGAGCCTGGAGGAATTCCGCCGCACCCCGCTCAACAACGGTGACGAGATCCTGTTCTCCGCCGATGAGCGCCCGGACACCATCGTGGTTCAGGTGGAAGGCAGCTACATGGGGCCCTCGCGCTTTGCCGTACCCAAGGATGCCCGACTCCGGGAACTGCTGGACAGCATCGCCGTCGACCCGCGCCTGACCGACGTCACCGCCGTCTCCATCCGCCGCCTGTCGGTGGCCGAACGTCAGCGTCAATCCCTGGAAGACAGCCTGCGGCGCCTGGAGACCACCTACCTGGGGGCCTCGTCCGCCACGCCCGAAGAGGCCACCATCCGCGCCCGCGAGGCGGAACTGATCCAGGGCTTCGTCGCCCGGGCGCGACAGGTGCAGCCCACCGGCCGCATGGTGGTGGCCAGCGAGGACCGCATCGCCAATATCCGCCTGCAGGACGGCGACATCATCACCATTCCGGAGCGTTCCGACGCCCTGCTGATCAGCGGCGAGGTGCTGATCCCCCAGGCCATGATCTACGTCCCGGGCCAGAGCCTGCGTGACTACATCGACCGGGCCGGCGGCTTCAGTCAGCACGCGGATCGCAAGCACATCCTGGTGGTGCGTCAGAACGGCGAGGTGCGCGCCGCCGACCAGGTAGCCCTGCGCCCCGGTGACGAGATTCTGGTGCTGCCGGAAGTGCCCACCAAGAACCTGCAGCTGGCCGCCACCCTCACCCAGATCCTCTACCAGATCGCCATCGCCACCAAGGTCGTGCTGGATCTTTGATGCGTACACCCTGGCAGGTCACATGGAGCGTCTGGCGAGCACTGTTTCTGCGGGAAGCGGTGGCGCGCACATCCGGGGACCGGTTTGCGTGGTTCTGGATGTTGGCGGAGCCGCTGGCCTTCGTGGTGGTCATGGTCTGGATCCGCAGCCTGATAGGCCGGGTTCAGTACATCTTCGGAGCCGACTTCGTCACCTGGCTGATCGTCGGCCTGACCGCCTTCTTCCTGTTCAGGGAGGGGGTCACCCGTTCGCTGGGAGCCGTGGAGGCCAACCGGGGGCTGTTTGCCTATCGTCAGGTACTGCCGGTGGACCCGGTCCTGGTCCGCAACGTGGTGGAAGGCATCCTCAAGACACTGGTCTTTCTCATTCTGCTGATCGGTGCCGGCCTGCTGGGTCATCCCGTCATTCCCGCCGATCCCCTGGGTGTACTCTACGTCTGGTGCCTGCTGTGGCTACTGGGCATGGGCATCGGTCTGGTCATGTCGGTGGCCGCCACCCTGGTCAGCGAGATCGGCATCATCGTTCGCGTCATGATGCTGCCGCTACTGATCCTGTCCGGAGTCATCATTCCCCTGCAGACCCTGCCGCACCATGTTCAGGAGGTGCTGCTTTACAACCCGATCGTCCATGGACTGGAAGCACTGCGCCTGGCCTTCTTCCAGCATTACAAGACCATGCCCGGCGTGGATCTGCTGTACCTGTGGTACTGGATCATCGGCAGCACCGCGCTCGGACTGGCCATGCATCTGCGCTTTTCCCAGCGACTCAAGGCCCAATGATCCACATCAACCACGTCTACAAGCGCTATCACAATCACCATGGCAGCGACTGGGTATTGCGGGACATCGACCTGAAGATCCCCAAGGGCGTGAGCGTGGGCCTGGTAGGCCGAAACGGTGCCGGCAAGTCCACCCTCCTCCGACTCATCGGCGGCATGGACACCCCGGACCGGGGAGAGATCATCCGCCGCTGCCGGGTTTCCTGGCCCATCGGACTGGCGGGGGGGTTCCAGGGCGCCATGACCGGACGCCAGAACTGCAAGTTTGTTGCCCGCATCCACGGCAGTGAACGGTCCATCGCGGACGTCATCCGCTTTGTCGAAGACTTTGCCGAGATCGGCAGGGCTTTTGATGAACCCGTCAAGACCTATTCCAGCGGCATGCGCAGCCGCCTGGCCTTCGGTCTCTCCCTGGCGTTCAACTTCGATGTCTACCTCTCCGACGAGGCCACCGCCGTCGGGGACAAACTGTTCCGCGAAAAGGCCACCAAGGCCTTCAAGGACAAGGTAGGACAGGCCAGCCTGATCATGGTGTCCCACAGCGAGGGCATCCTTAAAGATCTGTGCCAGGCAGGCATCTTCCTGCACGAAGGCCATGCCCACTGGTTCGATAGCATCAACGCAGCCATCAAGGCCTATCACGAGAGCATCGGCACCAAGGACAAAAGTGCAAAACCGGCCCCGAGCGCTGCCCCCAGGCCCCCTGCATCGAAACCTGCATCCGCACAATCATCATGAAAACCATATTCCTTCGACACGTCTACTGGCCCGTCTGCCTGCTCCTGATCATCGGCGCCGCCACCTACTGGTCCCTGCTTTCCACGGATCGTTACGTCTCCCAGGCCAACGTGGTGCTGCAGACCCCGCAGATCGCGCCGCCCACCCTGAGCTTTGCATCACTGATGACCGGTGGCGGCAACATGGCCGACATGCTGCTGCTGCGGGATCACCTGCTGTCCGTGGACATGGCCCGCAAGCTGGACGAGGCCTTTGATCTCAAGGGGCATTACAGCGACCGCCGCATTGATCGTCTCTCCCGTCTCAACGACACCGACGGCCACCTGGAAAAATTCCACCGCCACTACCTGCGCCGGGTGAAGGTGGAGATGGACGAATACGCCCAGATCATGCGCATCAAGGCCAGCGCCTATGATCCGGACCTGGCCCAGGCCATGGTCATCAAGCTCATGCGCGAAGGCGAGGCCCACATGAACGCCATGGGCCAGCGCCTGGCCACCGAACAGGTCCGCTTCATCGAAATTCAGGTCGCAGACCTGCAGAGGCGACTGGAACAGGCCCGGGAAAACCTGCTGACCTTCCAGAACCGGCACGGTCTTATCTCCCCCACCGGCACGGTGGAAAGCCTCACCGCCGTGGTGGCTTCCCTGGAGGCGGAACTGGCCAAGCTCAGCGCAAGACAGATGGCCCTGAGTGAATCCCAGAGCCCCACCTCGCCGGAAATGGTCCGTCTGCGCAGCGAGATCCATGCCATTCGCAACCAGATCGACATCGAACGCACCCGCATGGCGGCCCAGAGCGGTGACGCCCTCAATCGTCTGGCCGCCGAGTATGAAACCCTGCTGCTGCAGGTGGAGTTTGCCCGGGAACTCTATGCCAACGCCCTGGCCTCCCTGGAAAACACCCGGGTCGAAGCCGCCCGCACCCTCAAGCAGGTTTCGGTGCTGCAAGAGGCCACCTACCCCCAATACGCCATGGAGCCACGGCGGGTATACAACATCACCGTTTTCAGCATCCTGGCCATCCTCGGCGCACTGATCATCCACATGCTGGCCGCCATCATCCGCGATCACCGGGATTGACGATCCGGGAGCAGGCCCGCCACCAGGCCCCTGACCTTGCGAACCTGCCGTCGGACCCAGCCCCGCCGCAAATGCACCAGCCTGCCCTGCGCCTGCAGGGCATCGCGCTCCGCCACCAGCCCCCGCAGCACCGCCTCGCAGGACACGAAGCCCCGCACCGACCCGTCCCAGTACAGCGGATAACGCAATAAGGCCCCGGCCACCAGTTCATCCAGGCTCAACCGACGGGTGCGCCCGGGCATGGGCAGGGCATCCTGTGTCAGCCCCCATCCGGCATAAAAGGGACGACCATGGACCACCACCGGTTTTTCCCGCAACAGGGCCTCGAAGCCGGCCATGGAAGTCATGGTATGTACGGCATCCGCCGCCTCGATACAGGCCACCACGCTGGCCTCCCGTTCGATCCAGTCCGCATGGGCCAGCGCCTGGTCATCAGGCACGTGCCCTCGCCGGTTGCCGGAACTCACGTCCGGATGCGGCTTGAAAACGATGAAGGCCTCCGGACAGGCGGCCCGGGCGGCCCGGATCAGCCCAAGATTGGTGTTGACCCCGGCACAGCCGTGGCGGATGGAGGCATCATCCTCCACCTGCCCCGGCACCAGGATCACCGGACGGTCCCCGGCGGGCCACTGCACCGGGGCATGGCTTTCCAGGTTGTATTTGGTCAGACCCTGTCGGACGATCAGATCGCGCACGGTACGCGCCCGCACCAGTTCGTCTGGCTGGAACACCGCCGTGTTGAGCAGCCGTTCCAGATCGGACGGCGTCCGGGGATCAAAATAGAGTCCCTGTTCATCCAACACCAGGGAACGTGGCGGAATCAGATCCGAACCCAATCCCACCGAGCGATAGAAACCGTCCTCGATAAAAAAGGTGCGCAGCCCCCATTCCCCGGCAAGCGTCATCAAGTCTTCCGGCGCATCCCGCCCCCAATGCACCAAGGCATCACCGGGCCGCGGATCCATCGCCGCCGCGGCCTTCGGTGTCGGCACGAACACCACCCCCTCCCGTGCCTGGGCCAATAGCGGCCTTAAATGGACCTGCTTCCAGCGCTGAACCCCCACACCGATGAAGCGCCGGGGCCACTGATTGCGGACACGCTGCTGGCGCTCGATGAAGTCGGCGACCTGAAAGAAATCCCCCGGGTTGCCGGTTTCCGGATCCAGGTAGCGGGGGTAGCGCAGATAGGCAGCGGCGATGAGTTCCCTGAGGGTGCGCCGCGTGGTACGCCGATCGCAAGGGGTGCGGTCATCAGTCAGACCCCAACCACTGTAGAAGGGCACTCCGAAACAGGTGACCGGACGCCCCACGATCAGGGCATCCAGCCCCATCTGGGAGGTGACCACATAGACCTGATGAAAATGGTCCAGCAGGTCATGGGGGTGCCAGTCCTGAGTGATCCAGTGGACATCCCGTCGGTCCCGGGCATGGGACAGACAGCTTTGGCGGCGCCCGGCCAGGACATCCGGATGGGTCTTGATCCAGACCTGGGCGTCGGGGTGCTCATCGAAGGCGGCCTCCAGCATGCGAAAGAAGGCCTCTTCCGTGGCCAGACCGCAGGTGATGGAAGCATCCCCGGCAGTCTGATCCACCAGCAGGACCCGCTTGCGATCGGGATCGAAAGTGCCGGGAGGCACCTCGGTGCCCTGGTTGTACTTGGTCAGACGCCCCCGTCGCAGCCGCTCCAGGGCCTGATCGGCTTGCACCAGGCGCGGCGCTGAGAACGTTTCATGCTGGAGTATCTGCTCCAGGCGGGAAGGTTGTCGGGCATCAAAATAGATCCCCAGATCGTCCACCACCACGGACAGGGCGGGCGTACCGTTGACCCCCAGCCCGAAGGAGCGCAGGAAACCATCTTCCAGGGTGATGAAGGGCAGATCATGTTTTTCGGCCAAGGCCAGGGTCTTGAGGGCAGGAGCCTTGCGCCCCCAGCCCACCAGGGTGGTCACTTCGGCCGGTGGTTTTCTCCATGCGGAGACATGCACCAGGCGGGTGCCGAGCATGCGGGCAACCAGAGTATTGCGGCTCAATGTCCTTGAGCAGGTACCGAAAACCTGAAACAACGAAAATCCCCCCGTACCATCACCTGGTTGATCGGCCAATGATGCCACAGCCATGGGTTTCTTCCTGAAAAGCCTGCCTCGTGGAAGCCCCGTGGGAGCGGGCCTCCCCGCGAAATAACGTCCGAGGTGTCATTCCCGCGAAAGCGGGAGTCCAACCCCCTCACCTTCATTCCCACAAAAGCGGGAGTCCCCCCCACCGTCATTCCCGCGAACGCGGGAATCCAGTGGCAGACTGAAACCGTGCACTGGACTCCCGCTTTCGCGGGAGTGACGATGATAATGGCGGTGGCGGTGGCGGTGAAGATGAAGATAAAAGATGACGACAACGACCACCACCAAGGCCATGATAAACTGCCGCCGGCACGATACTTATTCCTGGAGGGCCAGGCATGGCTAACGATCAGCGCCTCAGACTCCCCATCGGCATTCAGACCTTCTCCGAGATCCGCGAAGGAGGCTACTACTACGTCGACAAGACCCCCCACATCGAGCGCCTGGTCCACCAGAACAAGTACTACTTCCTCTCCCGCCCCCGCCGCTTCGGCAAAAGCCTGCTGCTCGACACCCTGCGCTGCCTGTTTGAGGGCCGTCAGTCACTCTTCGAAGGGCTGTACCTCCATGACCAATGGGACTGGCAAACGACGCATCCCGTGATTCGCCTCAGCTTCGGCAGCGGCGTGATGCGCAATCGCGAGGAGCTGGACAGGCGCATTCGCCACCAGCTGCGCAAGGAGCGCAAGCGTTTCACCCAGGCCACCAGCCCCGAGACGGATATTCCCGGCGAGTTCTCCGATCTGCTAGAACTCGC
The DNA here is from genome assembly GCF_022227785.1 of Ectothiorhodospira lacustris. Lineage (NCBI taxonomy): Bacteria > Pseudomonadati > Pseudomonadota > Gammaproteobacteria > Chromatiales > Ectothiorhodospiraceae > Ectothiorhodospira > Ectothiorhodospira lacustris. The sequence continues at coordinate 74,031 of NZ_JAJNQM010000004.1, forward strand.
CCACCAGGAAACGGGCCAGCCGGTCGTGCTGCTGATTGATGAGTACGACAAACCCATCCTCGACAACATTTTGGAACCGGAGCGTGCACGCGAACTGCGCGAGGGGCTGAAGAACCTCTACAGCGTGATCAAGGACGCCGATCCTCATCTGCATCTGGTGCTGATCACCGGCGTGTCCAAGTTCAGCAAGGTCAGCCTCTTTTCGGGGCTCAACAACCTGCGCGACATCACGCTGCTACCGGAATACACCACGATCTGCGGGTATACCGATGACGACATCGACACGGTATTCGCCCCCGAGCTACCCGGCCTGAACCGCGAGGCCATCCGCCAGTGGTACAACGGCTACCGCTGGGGCGGCCCCGAGGTCGCATCTGTCTACAACCCGTTCGATGTGCTGCTACTGCTCCAAAACCGTGAGTTCGGTCCCTACTGGTTCGAGAGCGCCACGCCCACCTTCCTGGTGGATCTGCTTAAGGAACGCGGCGTCTTCACGCCCGCACTCACCGCCTGGCACAGCCGACCGGCGCTGCTGAGCCGCTTCGATGTCGATGACATTTCCACCGATGCCCTGCTGTTTCAAACGGGCTACCTGACCCTGAAAGGCATCCACGAAGAAGTGCCCAACCGCCCGCTCTATGAACTGGGCCTCCCCAATCAAGAGGTGGAGATCAGCCTCAATGAGGCCTTGTTACCCGCACTGGGCGTCAGTCACGCCATCTTTGATGAACTGGTCATCCGCTTGCCCCGCCTGCTCAAAGCCGCCGACATGGCAGGCCTTGAGGCCCACATGAAGGCCCTTTACGCCGGCCTGCCCCACGACTGGTATCGCAACAACCCCATTGCCCAGTATGAAGGCCACTATGCCAGCGTCTTCTATAGCCACTTCGCCGCCCTGGGGGTCCAGGTCACGGTGGAAGACGCCAGCCACCGCGGCAAGGTGGACATGGCGGTGGACTTTGCCGGGCACCTCTACCTGTTCGAATTCAAGGTGGTGGAGCAGCTACCCGAAGGCAAGGCGCTGGAGCAGATCAAGCAAAAGGGCTATGCCGACAAATACCGGGCCTCCGGCAAGCCCATTCACCTGATCGGCGTGGAGTTCTCCCGCGAAAAGCGACAGATCGTGGCCTTCGATGTGGAAACGGCCTGACAAACAATCACCGATCGGCGAAGGCATCTCGGAACTGCGCATCCCCCATGGCCCCGGCTACCGTGTTCTGCTTGCGCAAAGAGCAGGGTCATTCCCGCGAAAGCGGGAATCCAGTGGCAGACTGAAACCATGCACTGGACTCCCGCTTTCGCGGGAGTGACGATGATAGTGCCGATAACGGGATAACGGGATGACGGGATGACGGGATGACGGGATGGCGGGATGGCGGGATGGCGATGGCGGTGACGATGACGATGACAGTGGCAACAACGACCACCACCAAGGCCATGATAGACTGCCACCGGCACGATACTTGTCCCTGGAGGGCCAGGCATGGCTAACCATCAGCACCTCACACTCCCCATCGGCATCCAGTCCTTTGAAAAGCTGCGCAAGAGCCACTACTACTACGTCGACAAGACCCCCCTGATCGAGTCCATGGCGAAGATCGGCGGCTACTACTTCCTCTCCCGCCCCCGCCGCTTCGGCAAGAGCCTGCTGCTCGACACCCTGCGCTGCCTGTTCGAAGGGCAGCAAGCCCTGTTCGAAGGACTCTACCTCCACGACACATGGGACTGGCAGACAACACACCCGGTCATCCGCATCAGCTTTGCCGACGGCGTCGTCAAAAGCCGTGAGGAACTGGATGCCCACATTTGGCACCAGCTGAAAGTACAACGAGAACAACTGGCGCTCCCCCAACCACCAGCCGAGATCATCTCCGGTGAGTTTTCATCACTGATTCGCCAGACGCACGCCCACTACGGACAGCGCGCCGTCGTACTCATCGATGAGTACGACAAACCCATCCTCGACAACATTCTGGAACCGGAGCGTGCACGCGAACTGCGCGAAGGCCTCAAAAACCTCTACAGCGTGCTCAAGGACGCCGATCCCCATCTGCATCTGGTGCTGATCACCGGCGTGTCCAAATTCAGCAAGGTCAGCCTCTTTTCGGGGCTCAACAACCTGCGCGACATCACGCTGCTACCGGAATACACCACGATCTGCGGGTATACCGATGACGACATCGACACGGTATTCGCCCCCGAGCTACCCGGCCTGGACCGGGAGGCCATCCGCCAGTGGTACAACGGCTACCGCTGGGGCGGACAGGAGATCAACTCCGTCTACAACCCCTTCGATGTACTGCTGCTCTTGCAAAATCGTCAGTTCGGCCCCTACTGGTTCGAGAGCGCCACGCCCACCTTCCTGGTCGACGTCCTCAAGCAACGCGGGGTCTTCACCCCTTCGCTGGACTGGTGGGAGACGGAATACGAATTACTCAGCCAGTTCGATGTCGACGATATCAGTACCGACGCCCTGCTCTTCCAGACCGGCTACCTGACCATCAAGCAGATCAAGGAGCCCATGCTGGGTTACCGCCAGTACACCCTGGGCTTTCCCAACCACGAGGTGGAGACCAGCCTGAACCATGCGCTGCTCCCGTCACTGGGCGTCGAGAACGGCCCACGCGAACGCCGCACCCTGTTCAAGCACTTGCAGCAGCACGATCTGGCCAGCCTGGAAACCCACCTCAAGGCCCTCTACGCCGGCCTGCCCCACGACTGGTATCGCAACAACCCCATTGCCCAGTATGAAGGCCACTACGCCAGCGTCTTCTACAGCCACTTCGCCGCCCTGGGGGTCCAGGTCACGGTGGAAGACGCCAGCCACCATGGCAAGGTGGACATGACCGTCGACTTCGGCGGCCACCTCTACCTGTTCGAATTCAAGGTGGTGGAGCAACTGCCCGAAGGGAGGGCCCTGGATCAGATCAAGCAAAAGGGCTATGCCGACAAATACCGGGCCACCGGCAAACCCATTCACCTGATCGGCGTGGAGTTCTCCCGGGAAAAGCGGCAGATCGTGGCATTCGACGTGGAAACGGCCTGAAAGCGACAATCTCGGGCATCGCTCGTGGCCAAGGGCCGCTCCCACGGGAGCCACAGCCGCATCAGGGGCCCAGGGGCCACCCGGTGGGAACTGACCTGCCAGCGAAAAGAATGAATCCAAAGCCCCCGCCGTCATTCCCGCAAACCCGGGAACCCCCCCGCGGCATTCCCCCCACCGTCATTCCCGCGAAAGCGGGAATCCAGTGGCAGACTGAAACCATGCACTGGACTCCCGCTTTCGCGGGAGTGACGGTGATGACGGGAGTGACGGGAGTGACGGTAATAGCGGGAGTGACGGTGATAAGAGAGAAGCAAGAAAAGTGGGCGTCCTATCATGTCAAGGTTCACCACGATGCGCGAGAAGCACCCGGCTTTAGCCGTGGGGAGGGTGTCACGGCAGGAGCGCGAAATCTCGCGCTCCTGTTGGGTGGGCCAAACGCGATCAGGCAATCAGCTGTCGTTCCCGCAGCAACTCGATTACCGCATCGGCTGCCTCTTCCTGGCTCAGGCGGATGGTATCAAGACGAAGATCGGGATCTTCCGGCGCTTCATAGGCGGAATCGATACCGGTGAAGTTCTTCAGCACACCACGCCGGGCTTTCTTGTAGAGCCCCTTCGGATCACGCGCTTCCGCCACATCCAGCGGGGTATCCACAAAGATCTCGATGAATTCCCCCTCTTGCATCAGCTCACGGGCCATCCGGCGTTCGCTGCGGAAGGGCGAGATGAACGCCGTCAGCACGATCAAACCGGCATCCACCATCAGCTTGGCCACTTCCGCCACCCGCCGGATATTCTCGACACGATCGGCGTCCGTGAAGCCCAGATCACGATTGAGACCATGACGCACATTATCGCCATCCAGCAGATAGGTGTGCTGACCAGCGGCATGGAGCTTCTTCTCCACCAGATTAGCGATGGTCGATTTGCCAGCCCCGGAAAGACCGGTGAACCAAAGCACCGCAGGCTTCTGACCCTTGGCCAGCGCCCGGGCCTGCTTGTCGATATCCACGTGTTGCATATGGATGTTCTGGCTGCGGCGCAGGGCAAAATGCAACATCCCCGCCCCCACGGTGTTGTGGCTCATCCGATCGATCAGGATGAAACCGCCCGTATCCGGACTATCACGATAGGCATCGAAAGCCACCGGTTTGCCCAGACTCAGAGTACAGACACCAATACCGTTCAGGTCGAGCTGTTTGGCTGCGGTATGCTCCAGGGTGTTGACGTTGACCTGGTACTTGATATCGGAAACGGTGGCCGAAACGGTCTGAGTACCCAGTTTCATCAGGTAAGGACGCCCCGGTAACAAGGGCTGATCGTGCATCCACACCAGCGTGGTCTCGAACTGGTCGGCGGTTTCGGCGGGTTGATCAACACCGGAAATCACATCACCACGGGAAATATCGATCTCATCTTCCAGCAACACAGTCACCGACTGCCCGGCAATGGCCTGCTCCAGATCGCCATCGTGGGTATAAATCCGCCGGACCCGGCTGGTTTTGCCAGAGGGCTGGACACGAATGGCATCCCCCGGCCTCACGGTACCGGCGGCAATCATCCCGGCAAACCCACGAAAGTCCAGATTGGGACGGTTGACCCACTGCACCGGCATGCGAAACGGCGAACGCTGCAGGCGTGCCTCGTCTACTTCCACGGACTCCAGATAGCCCATCAGGGTCGGGCCGTGATACCAGGGCATATGCCCACCATGCTCGATCACGTTGTCACCCTTGAGCGCCGACATCGGAATAAATGTGATGTCCTCCAGGCCCAGTTGCCCGGCAAACTCACGATATTGCTCGGCAATCTCCTCGAAACGCGCCTTCGAATACTCCACCAGATCCATCTTGTTGATGGCCACCACGATATGGCGGATGCCGATCAGCGACATCAAAAAGCTGTGGCGACGGGTCTGGGTCAGGATACCGTGGCGCGCATCGACCATCAGGATGGCGGCATCAGCGGTGGAAGCGCCGGTCACCATATTACGGGTGTACTGCTCATGCCCTGGCGTGTCGGCGACGATGAACTTACGCTTGTCGGTAGAGAAAAAACGATAAGCCACATCAATGGTGATGCCCTGCTCCCGCTCGGCGGCCAGGCCATCAACCAGCAATGCAAAATCCACCTCATTGCCCTGGGTACCATACTTTTTGGAATCCGCCTCAATGGCGGCCAGTTGATCCTCGAACAACAGTTTGGACTCAAACAGCAAACGCCCGATCAGGGTGCTCTTGCCGTCGTCAACACTGCCGCAGGTAATGAAGCGCAATAAACCCTTGCGCTCATGAGCCTTCAAGTAGGCTTCAATATCGTCGGCGATCATGTCGGATGCGTGAGCCATCAGAAATACCCCTCCTGCTTTTTCTTTTCCATGGATGCGGCACCGTCATGGTCGATGACACGTCCCTGGCGTTCGGAAGTCCGGGTCAGGAGCATTTCCTGGATGATGGCTGGCAAGGTATCGGCCTCGGACTCAATGGCACCGGTGAGCGGGTAGCAGCCCAGGGTGCGGAACCGGACCTTGCGCATCATGGGCACCTCACCCGGCGCCAACGGCATGCGCCCGTCATCCACCATGATCAGGGTGCCGTCGCGCTCCACCACCGGGCGCTCGGCAGCATAGTAGAGGGGTACAATCGGGATATTCTGCAAGTAGATGTACTGCCAGATATCCAACTCTGTCCAGTTGGAAAGCGGAAAGACGCGGATGGACTCTCCCTTGTGCTTATGGGCATTGTAAAGACGCCACAACTCCGGGCGCTGGTTCTTGGGGTCCCAACGATGCTGGGCGGTGCGGAAGGAAAAGACCCTCTCCTTGGCACGGGACTTCTCCTCATCCCGCCGCGCCCCACCAAAAGCGGCATCAAAACCGTACTGATCCAACGCCTGCTTGAGGCCTTCGGTTTTCATCACATCGGTGTGGATGGCGGAGCCGTGGGTAAAAGGATTGATGTCCTTCGCCACCCCGTCCGGGTTGATATGCACCAACAGATCCATGCCCATCTCCCGGGCCATCTTGTCGCGAAATTCATACATGGCGCGGAATTTCCAACGGGTGTCCACATGCAGCAACGGAAACGGCGGTGGGGCCGGAGAAAACGCCTTGCGCGCCAGGTGCAGCATCACCGCGCTGTCCTTGCCCACCGAATAGAGCATCACCGGATTCTCGGTCTCGGCGACCACCTCGCGCATGATCTGGATACTCTCGGCTTCCAGTTTCTGTAAATGGGTGAGTGACGTCATGGCATCGGCCTGTTCAGCAAATGAAAATCAGGGTGTGCATCCAGCCAGCGGCGAACCTCGGGACTGAACTGGAAACAAGCACCATGGAATACCAGGGCGACCGGTTTGCCCGACGCCTGATCAAGCAGGCGCTGGAACAGTCCCAGGTAGTCACTGGCCAAGGGTGGAAAACCCAGACAGCGGGTGTACAGTACGCCCCGCTTGCCGTGTAGATAGAGCTGATAGCGCGGCAGCCCGGGGAATGACTCGGCAGGCCTGGCAACCCGCGCACCTCCCAGCCAGACACGTCCGTCTGCCTGGCGTACCACTTCAATCACCGACTTCGCCCGCCGACGGTACCAGCGACCGGTCGAGCCGCGATGATGGGCCAAGGCCTCGGTTGTCAGCCCCTCGGGCTTGAGATCCCGCGCCTGCAACCAGTGATCCACCGCACGGGCCGATACCGAATGGCCTGCCTCCGCCAGTGCCTTGGCCAGATGGCGACTACTCCACGCCGGCGCCTCACCTTCGGGCCATTCGCTCAACCTGGCCACCATCACCGCTTGCGCCGCATCATCCAGGGAGTTGCACTGCCCGGACTTGCGACCACGGGGCCTGACCGGCACCGATTCCCATCCGCCCTCGCGAAACGCCTTCCAGGCGGCGGAAACCGTGGGTGCCGACAAACCGGTACGCACAGCCGTCTCGGCCACGGTATGACCGTCCAGGCGTAGCCGCACCGCCTCAAGGCGACGCTCGCTCAGATTTTCGGGCGACAAATATTTAGTGATCAAGTTAATCTCAAGTCTATGTTTTATTTTTATTTTTAATAAAACAAACAGGATATTTAACCACCGGATTAGACAGCATCATAAAAGCCTGTCTAAAATCCCACAAGCCCAATGATACGCAAGGACACCCATCACCATGACCGCCTGGGTGGTGTTATTTTCGATTGCCGGCCTATTGGCAGCACTGATCTCGGGGCGGGTGCGTCCCGCTGTGGCCTTCGTCACCCTGGCGGGCGCCTACCTGCTACTCGGTGTGGTGGACACCACCACACTGCTGCGCCAATACACCAACCCGGCGCTGGCCACGCTGCTGCTGCTGCTGCTCGTATCACTGGCTCTGGAACGCAGCCCACTGCTGGACTGGCTCTCACAACGACTGCTGCACGGACGTGAGTCCACCGCCACCGCCAGGTTGATGGGGACCAGTGCACTGCTTTCGGCATTCCTCAACAATACCGCAGTGGTGGCGGCCTTTCTGGGCGCCATTTCGCGTCAGCAGCGCATCGCCCCCTCCAGGCTGCTGATCCCACTGTCCTACGCCTCAATCCTGGGCGGCGTCACCACCCTGGTGGGTACCTCCACCAACCTGGTCGTCAACTCTTTCGCCCTGGGCACCGGCGGTTTTGAACTGGGTATGTTCCAGTTCGCCCTGGTGGGTGTACCGGTGGCGCTCATCACCTTCGGCGTGCTGCTGTGGTGCGCACGCGCGCTGCCCCACCATCGCCCGGAAGACACCGAAGACAAGCTCTCCTACTTTCTCGCCGCCGACCTGCAATCTGGATCAGAGATGGTGGGCAAAAGCATTGAGGAGAACCAGCTACGCAACCTGGACGGCCTTTACTTGCTGGAGATCGAGCGGGATCATCGACTGATCAGCCCGGTGGGGCCGGACGAGGTACTGCAGGAGGGAGACACCCTGGTATTCACCGGCGAAGTGAGCAAGGTCCAGGCACTGCAACGCTTTCCGGGACTCAAGCTGTTCGGTGACCAGGCCGACGACCTGCTGGCCACCAATCTGGTGGAGGTGGTGATCTCCCACGAGTCGGAACTGGCGGGACGAACTCTTCAGGAGGTGGACTTTCGCAGCATGTTCAACGCGGGCGTGGTAGGCATTCGCCGGGGCGGCAAACGGCTGGAGGGCCAGCTTGGCCAGATTCCGCTCCGGGTGGGTGACTGCCTGCTACTGGCGGTAGGCAACGACTTTCGCCAGCAACGCAACATCGACCGCAACTTCCACCTACTCAGCGGCAGCTTCAAGCGACCACAACTCAACCGCACGCAAAGCCTACTGACACTGGGCGGCTTTGCCACGGTGATCGGTCTAGCCGCCCTGGAACTACTCCCCCTGTTCCACGGCCTGCTGTTGCTGCTGGGCGGGCTGCTGCTGGGACGGGTGCTCAGCCCCGTCGAACTCCGCCGGCGCTTTCCCTTCGAGCTATGGATGATCATTGGCTCGGCCCTGGCCATCGCCCAGGGGCTGGAACACTCGGGGGCCGCCGCCCTGATCGCCCAAGGCATACAAACCCTGTTCACCGGCCACGGTGTCTATGCAGCCTTTTTGGGCTGCTACTTGCTGACCCTGCTGCTGACCGAAACCGTCACCAACAACGCCGCCGCCGCATTGGCTTTTCCCGTGGCATGGAGCACCGCCCAGGCCTTCGGCGTCGATCCCATGCCCTTCATCATGGCCGTGGCCTACGGGGCCAGCGCCTGCTTCCTGATTCCCTACGGCTACCAGACCCACCTGATGGTCTATACACCGGGCCGTTACCGGATCAGCGACTTCCTCAAAACCGGCCTACCGGTGAGCCTGACCTATTCCGCGGGGGTGTTGTTGTTGACGCCGTGGGTGTTTCCGTTTGGATGAAGCCTCACACATGATGATCGCCCGAGATACGCCGCTCCCATGCCCAAGCATGACGCACAATGGTTTCCAGGTCCCCGTACCGGGGTCGCCAGCCCAGTTCTGCCTGTGCGCGACGCGCATCGGCCACCAGCACCGCCGGATCTCCCGGACGACGATCCCCTTCCCGTACCGTGATCTGCGCCCCGTCCTCGGCCACCACACGCTGGGCCACATCGATCACCTGCTGCACTGAATACCCCTGGCCATTACCCAGGTTGTACGCCAATGCCCCCCGTTTTGCGCCATTGCTCAACGCCTCCAGAGCCAGGGCGTGGGCGGTACACAGATCCTCGATGTGAATGTAATCCCGGATACAGGTACCATCCTCCGTGGGATAGTCCCGCCCGAACACCGTGATGGCCTCGCGCCGCCCCGAAGCCGCCTGCAAAATCAGTGGAATCAGGTGCGTTTCCGGATCATGGCATTCCCCCAACTCCCCTTCCGGGTCCGCCCCGCAGGCATTGAAATAGCGCAGGCAGACGGAATCCAGCCCATGGGCGGCATGGTAGTCCTGCAACAGGCGCTCCACCATCAGCTTGCTGGCACCGTAGGGATTGATGGGACGCTGGGGATGGGCCTCATCCATGGGCACGTAATCCGGTTCGCCAAAGGTGGCCGCCGTGGAGGAAAAAATGAATTTTGACGCCCCATGGCGCACCATGGCCTCCAGCAGATTCACCGTACAGGCCACATTATTGCGATAATACTTGCCCGGATCGGTCATGGACTCTCCCACCAGACTGGCGGCGGCAAAATGCATGACCCCATCGAAACGATGGGCCTGAAACAGCCGCTCCAGCAGCCAGGTATCGGCTAGATCCCCCACCACCAGTTCGCCATGACGGGCCAAGGACCGGAAACCGGTGGAGAGATTATCCAGCACGATCACCGTGTGTCCGGCACGAACCAGCTGCTTGACCATGTGGGCGCCGATATAGCCGGCACCACCCGCGACGAGAATCCTCAACAACCTACCTCCAAT